>JBBRVA010000230.1:0-10226 GCA_038247295.1 Caldilineales bacterium
AACCCAATAACCAACAAAAGACCTGCTACTTGGCAAAGAAGCTCAAGCAGCAGGTCTTTTGTTTGTTATCGGTATAGGCGTTAATCGATATTACTAGTACACTTGGGCGGAAATAACCATACTATTCTCCGGTGAATCAGTAGTGAATCAGTAGTGAATCAGTAGGACAGTGAGACAGTACAAACACTGTTCTACTGTTCTACTGTTCTACTGTCCTACTGATTCACTGTCTTACTTACGCCCAAGTGTACTAGGTTAACGCCTGACAAAACCGCTTTTCGTCGTGTCCTACTTAGCGGACAGTGCCACGCCGGAACATGTTAACAATGGCAAGCAAGATGACCGCACCTAGCAGTGAGATCAAAAGGCCGGATATGCTAAAGTCATTCTGGTTAATCGTGCCGCTACCAAAGAGCGGGGCCAAAAGCAGTCCGCCCAGAAAAGCACCGATGATGCCAACAATGATGTTCAACAAGGTGCCCTGTTGGGCATCCGTGCGCATGATCATGCTGGCGATCCAGCCTAGAATACCGCCGACGACAATCCAAATGATAAAGTTAATCATGGTGTAAAGCTCCTTTTTGGTAATATGGTTGAAGGTTGATGGTTAAACAATGGTTGTTATAGTGACGATGTAAAACTTATCCAGTTTTTCTCCGCATAACCGGCCGGGATTTGCCCGTTGCTTTGACCGGTATGAAGACAGGTTGGGCCGTGAGCGAAGGAAAATTCGTCAACGTTTCAGTTGCTTGAGACATTGCTTCCTTGGCTCGCGTACGAACTTTATCCATCACATCACTGATCTTGCCTTTAAGTCTGGCGAAGCTGGACCCGATAGTGTCAGACGAATCCTGACGCTTCTTATCGCATTTTTGCTTTAGATTTACTCTCACGCTCATCTCTTCCTATCTAAAGTCCTGCTTCCACTTGAACCTGCTTGACATGTCTCCAGTATAAATAGAGATCGGCGCTTGGTCCATCAGTCATATCCCGATCCGCTTATCGGTCTATAACTTAGGCTACTGTCGGACTTGTCCTACAAACTATATTTAGCGCTGTGACCATCAATGGCATGTCGGATAATTTTTTGCGATTACAAAGAAACTTACAAACAAAAGCGATTTTGGCTGATTGAAATGGGGCGTAGAGATGGTAAGCTGAGATTACATGCGCGGACTACGCCAACAATTGGCCGCAACTTGTAGCTGCGTTCAAATTTATAAAAGGAAATTTAATCTATGGATCTACGTTCTGGCTACCCGTTCTGGCTTGTTCAGAGTGGCTTGGTCAACACTTACCCGTCGCTCGCCGCAGATATTAGCTGCGAGGTTGCTGTGATTGGTGGGGGAATTACCGGTGCGTTGGTTGCCTATCATTTAGTGGAGGCTGGTATCGACACCGTCGTCGTAGATAAACGCGATATTGGTTGGGGGAGCACGAGCGCCTCGACTGGCTTGCTGCAATACGAAATTGACACTCCGCTGCATCAACTGATTGACCTGGTGGGCGAAGATCACGCCGTGCGCAGCTACCTGGCCTGTCTGGGGGCGATTGACAAACTGGCCGCATTGGCCCAAGCTGTGGATGGACCCTGCGGCTTTGAACGCAAACAAAGTCTTTATCTTGCCAGCCGCACACGCGATGTGAAGGCGCTAGAACGTGAATTTAACTGGCGTCGAAAAATTGGCATTCACCTGGAGTGGCTGGATGCGCCTGCGCTCGAAGCGACCTTTGCGCTTAAACGACCAGCCGCCCTGCTCTCGTATGATGCTGCCCAAATTGATGTTTATCGCTTTACCCATGCCCTACATCAAAAAGCCATACGGGCAGGTCTGCGCGTCTTTGATCGCACCGAAATTGTTCAGTTTGATCAACAGGCAACAGGTGTACACTTGAGAACTGGTGATGGCTGCACCATCCAAGCGCGCAAGATCGTCTTTGCCACCGGCTATGAGTCGCAGCAATATCTGCAACAGAAGGTGGCCAAGTTGATCAGCACCTATGCATTGGTCAGTGAGCCAGTCGATCCCGCTGCGCTTGCGGCTGTACCTTGTTTGATTTGGGAGAGTGCGCGCCCCTATTTCTACTTGCGCACCACCACAGATGGTCGCCTGATGATGGGCGGCGAAGATGAAGATTTTCGCGATCCAGACCGGCGTGATCGGCTACTCGGACGTAAAGCTGAAAAGTTACAAAAGAAATTTCATAAACTCTTTCCCCACATCGATGATCTGCAAGTTGCATTCGTGTGGGCAGGCACCTTTGGCGAAACAAAAGATGGCTTAGCCTATATTGGGGCCACGCCTGAATTTCCCAATGCCTATTTTGCGCTTGGCTACGGGGGTAATGGCATTGTCTACAGTCTAATTGCCGCAGAAATTATTCGGGATGCTTTCCTGGGACAGCCCAATCCCAATTGCGAATTGTTCAATTTTGACCGGTAATCTGCAACTAGGTGTGGTTGAATAGCTAATCGACAAACCATTTAAAAGTGGCACAAATACGATCTATTTTACACGAGCGTGATTGTGCCACTTTTAAGGGTGATCTCGATAAGTAGAGAATTATAAAGGCAGGTTGGGGACAAATCAGATTTGTCCCCAACCTGCCTTTTATGGCCTCAATTTTTCTAAAAACAAATCTCAGCTTTTAGGCGAGCGAATAGGTTCGCGCTTGCACAGGCAATCCAGGCTGTTTACTCGCTACAGCCAGCTTCACATCCCGCTTTTGGGTGGCAAACATAGGGCGGGCCAACAAAGCTGCATGTTTGCGGCTACGCACACCCAACTTCCCAAAAACGTTGTGCACATGATTCTTTACTGTGCCGAGTTCAACGGTTAGGTGATTGGCAATTTCTAAATTGCTATATCCACGCTCAATCAGCTGCAATACTTCCCATTCGCGCGCTGTCAATTCGGTGCAAGTTGCCTCATCATAGCTCTGATAACCATTCAATTCGGTCACTGTCTGTTTCAATTCCGATATCCGTGCTACCAACATCGCGACCAAATCTGGGGCCAGGACAAACTCGCCATTATATACCGAACGGATTTTGCCGACCAGATCTGCAAGCGACTCACCTTGTAGTACGTAGCCCGCCGCGCCTTCTTCTAAGCAGCGTAAAATTGCTGCTTTAGATTCAATTAGTTCTGTTACAACCACCTTAGTTGCCGGATAGGCTTGCGCTACTTCGCGAACTAGACGCAGTACATCATGACCAGGCAGATTAATGCTGACCAACATGACATCACACTCGCCCTGGCGCAGTTGAGTTAAAGCCTCGGCTACACTTTTGGCATAGCCAACCATTTTGATTCCAGGTTCATCATTCAATACAGCAGACATCAAATCACCAAGTAGACGGGCTTCATGGACAAATAGAACGCGAATCATATGGAATCTCCTGTATGTGCGAAGGCAAGCATAGCTGCTATCTTGGCCTGGGTGATTTAAAGATAACGGCAAGCCACCTGATCTAACTGATGGCTTGCCCTTTGATCGAGGGGGGAAGATGGGCGACAATAGCCGGTTTAGCGGTGAACTGTTGTCTGTGTGCGATCGTCCATGTTACCGTATCGGCTGACGAAGCTGTCCCATTCATTTTGTGCTTCATCTTTGGTATACCCATAACGTTCTTGCAGCACGCCCAACATCTTATCGGCGCTACCTTCGGCTTGGGTCAGATCATCATCGGTCAATTTACCAAAGGCTTCTTTGATATTGCCACGCAGTTGTTTCCATTTGCCTTGCAAAATATCACTATTCATAATCTTTCTCCTTAGGGCTCACATGCCCCCATTGTCTTACGCACCTTTAGATCAAGGCACATGCTTAGTATACTTGCGAGCAAGCCAAAAAAATATCAGCCTACCTCGCAACTTGCTGTAGGAAGAATGCTGACAAAGCCATCTGTTTCGTCCGACAGCGCTGGGGTGATGGGAGCCAAAAAAAGGAGGGCTGAAATATTTCAGCCCTCCCCTTTTTGGCATATATAAAAGATGCTATGCTACTGTCTACCGACTCCTGTCTACCGTCTGTAATTTATCCTCAACCATATCAGCCATCAGCGTATCTAAGGCACCCGTTAACTGGTCAAATTCGCTGGATTTATCAAAGAAAAAATTGGCACCAGCCCGTTTGCACTCTTCACGGTAGCGTTCATTGACGTGATTCGTCAGCATGATCACTGCCGTATTCGGATAGAACTTTTTTGTCCATTTTAGCACATCGATCCCGTTCTTAACTTCCCCGTTGCCGGGTACTTTAAGGTCAAGAATCGCGATCTGGGGTTGATGCTCGGTCATCAATTTGACTGCGGAACCAGCATCTTTGGCTTGAATGATTTCATTGATCTGAGGGATTTCAGTCAATATAGCCACAACCAATTTGCGGATTACGTCAGCATCATCCATAACCAGGACATTTACACTTTTTGTCATACTCATTATTCGCCAGGAAAGGATAGTAGCCCAAAGCATGAAAGGACAACTATGCTTTCATTTGGATTGGCTCAGGTTTAAAGAGTCAGAATTACCTAAGCAGCAATCCTTACGTAATTTTTGCTCTGCGGTTTTGTAGCCATCTAGCTAGCCGCTAAGCTTATCAGTCATTCTCTAAAAAAGGTATAAGGTATTCATCCATTATCTTGTCAGTTTTTGTCCTACATAAATGTCCTACATAAATAATGTGTCTAGGGCGCTACACCGCCGCGTTGGATTTGAGAATCAAGGCTTAGGCATTGGCAAGCGCTATTTTCGATGGTAAGTGGAATAGAAGATCACAGTCAGCTTTTAGAGTAAGCTATTATCAATCACATAACGGATTAAATCTGCATTTGAATGAAAGCTTAGCTTTTCTAGTACACGCGCTCGATAGGTGCTTACCGTCTTGACGCTTAGTGATAGCTCGGTGGCGATCTCGCTAACAGACTTGCCGGCGCCGATCAGCAGCAGCACACTAAACTCTCGATCCGATAATGATTCGTGGGGGAGTCGGTTGTTCTGACCACTCAGGTCAAAGGCCAATTTTTCTGCCAGCGTAGGGCTGACATATTTGCCACCGCCTACCACCTTTTGAATGCCACGCACCAATTCGTCCAGCGCACAATCTTTGTTCATATAGCCGGCTGCGCCCGCTTTTAAGACCCGAATCGCATATTGCTCTTCTGGGTGTACACTCAACACCAATACCGGTAAGTTGGGCTTCATATGTTTTACTTCTTGCAAAATATCCAAGCCACTGCGTTTTGGCATGGAGATATCCAATACCAACACATCCCAATCCCCGGCCATTATTTTTTCTAATACTTCTTGCCCGTCCGCCGCTTCATCCACTTCCATATAAGCCGCTTGCTCCTTCACGATCTGGCGCAAGCCTTTGCGTACAATGGCGTGATCATCGGCAATGAGGACCTTAATCATCCGTTGTTCTCCAATCCAATACCTTATTAGGGTGGCACATCTCTCTGCCAGATATTACCCATCACTAATGCACGACGCGCTATTCTGCCGTGCAATGGAGTACGACATACGCAGTTCTGTCCTACTTTCGTTTCTTAGACCAGACAAATGTGCGTGTATTAATTTATATCATAAAGTATAGTCTGTGGCAAGCAAAACGAGGAAAATGACAGGATGAAGCGATAATAGATGACGCCCATGTGCGGTCGGACGCTGACAAGATGACAGAGGGGCTAATTATATCATCCCTTCATCCTGTCACCCCTTCATCCTGTCATCCCTTCATCCCTTCATCCTGTCATCCTCCCATTTCTTCATTTTCTAAAGCCGGCGATGGTTCGTCCCAACTGCTCGGCTGCCTGTGTAAGTGATGCAGGCGGGTAAAAGCTAAAGGCAAGCCGCAGTGTCTGCTCACCACGCCCATCCAAATGAAAGCGTTGGCCGGGAATGAAGGAGACGCCCGCCGCCTCGGCCGCCGGCAATAGATCGGTCCCTTTGATCCCACGCGGTAGCATTACCCAGGCGAAGAAACCACCTGCTGGCACATACCAGGTGCAATCTAGTGGTAAAAAATCGGCAAACCCTGCTAGTAATGCATCCCGCCGAGCTCGGTAGGTGGTGCGAAAGCGCTCAACCTGGGCGTCAAAATCGCCGCTTTCGCAGAGCAGGGTAACCGCCAAGGCCGTAAAATGATTGATGCCACCCCCGCTGTCCAACAGGCCACCGCCAGTGAGGTGCATAATTATATCTCGGCTAGCCGTCATCCAACCCAGCCGCAGCCCCGGCGCCAATGATTTGGAAAACGATCCCAGTCGCGCAACCACACCTGTTGGTGCTGCGCTCCAGAGCGAGGGCGGCGGTGGCCCATCGTAAGCCAACTCGCGGTAAACGTCATCCTCAACGATCAAAAGCCCTTCCGCCGCCGCAAGATCAATTAATGCTTGGCGGCGGGGCAAACTTAATGAGACGCCGGTCGGGTTGTGAAAGGTCGGTACGGTGTAGAGCAGGCGCGCACGCTGGCCGGCGCGTTGTAAATCTGCCAATTGTTCGGCCAGTGCATCAACCTGTAAGCCATCTTGATCAGCCGGCACCGGCACGAGTTTGAGCGGATGGTCGCGCATAATCCGCACCGCCAGGTGATAAGTAGGTGATTCCACCAGGATCGTGTCGCCCGGTGCTGTGCACAGCGTCAGCAATTGATCCAACCCATGGGAGATGCCGCCCGTAATCATGATCTCGTCGGCGGCCGGCATGCGCCCTTCTTGGCGCGCGATGCGCGCACGCAGCCACGCCAGGAGGGGCCCGGGTCCTGCCGGGTGGCCATAGGTGAGGGCATCGGCGCCAAAACGGGCCAACGCCGCTACACTGGCACGCTGCATCGCTTCGACAGGCAATAGATCGACCGCCGGATGACCCCACGCCAGGTCAATCGTGCCCGGGCGCAGGGCCAGTTGGATGGTGGGTTGGGTTGTTTCTACCATGCAATTTCTACTTTCGGCCATCAGTGATCAGTAAGTAGTAAGTGGTAACTGGCATAGGGTAATCAATACTGGTCACGATTTACGATTTACCACTTACTATTTACTATTTTCCACCATCCATGCCATTGTCTTATCCGCCAGCCGGTCTAGCGCTTGCACACAAAGTAGCAGATGCTCTTCCTTCGTATCTTCTTCCTTGGCGTGTGACAGACCGCGCAAGCTTTGTACAAAGAGCATCACGGTCGGCACGCCGGCGCGAGCGACTTCGGCGGCGTCGTGCAAAGGGCCACTGGGCAATTGATGGACCACCCCACAGGTTTCTTGAATCGCTTGGTTGGCCAACTTGATCAGCGCTGGATCGAAGAGTATCGGTTCGATTTGCCAAATGCGTTGCCATTCTACATCCACATTCTCTTCCGCCGCAATGCGTTCGCTGGCCGCCTTGGCTTCGTCGAGCATCCGTGCTAAGCCCTCGGCGTATAGATGGCGCTGATCGAGCGTCATGTCGCACTGGCCTACTACCGCGGTGACAATACCGGGCTTGGTAACGACGCTGCCCACCGTGCAGACGCCACCATTGCGCTTGCCGATCTCTCGAATCTCCAGCCCCAACTTGGCCGCCGCGCCAAACGCATCGCGCCGTTGGTGCATGGGCGTCGACCCGGCGTGCGCCGATTGCCCTGTAAAGCGGATCGCATGGCGTTCGACGCCAAAGGTGCCTAAAACGACGCCCAGTGGCAGATTCAT
Organism: Caldilineales bacterium; assembly: GCA_038247295.1. GTDB lineage: Bacteria > Chloroflexota > Anaerolineae > Caldilineales > Caldilineaceae > JAPLGZ01. The sequence goes on from JBBRVA010000230.1 coordinate 7,688, forward strand.
ACTTTCTAGCACGGGCCCCTGTTCAATATGTAATTCCAAATAGGCGGCCGCATGTTGCAATTGGCGACCAGCGGCGTTGGCCCGCGCCAGATCGACGCCAAACTGGGCCACGGCATCAACCAACTTCACGCCGTCACGGTCCGTCAAATCGCGTACGGCAGCGGGGTTTAGCGTACCGGTTACTGCACTAGAGCCAAAGAGGCTGCGTCCAAAGCGGGCGCCTTCTTCATCCGCCCAATCGACCAGGCGCACTGTTACCGGTGGTGGGCCAGCGGCTGCGCTGCGACGCAACACTTCCAATCCGCCTAGCACATTTAAACAGCCATCCAGCCAGCCGCCATTGGGCACCGAATCCATGTGACCGCCGATCAAGAGAGCTTGCTCGGATTCGCCGCGCAGCGTGGCCCAGAGATTGCCAGCTTCGTCGATTTCTACCGTCACCGGCAAGTCCGCCAGCTTTGCCTGGAGCCAAGCGCGCGCCTGTGCCCAGGTTTCCGTCCAGCAGACGCGCTGTGCGCCAGCTGCCGTACCGGTTAAGGCGCGCAATTCCTTCAATTCGTCGATCGTGCGTTGCGGTTGCAAGACAGATAAAAGGCCGAAAGGTGTCGTTGTCATAGTCTTGTTACTAGAGTTTATTAGAATAAAATAGCGATGAGAAATGGAAAATTAGACGCTGGAAAGTGGTGATGTTTGATAATAACTTTTTTTGTGCAAAATATCAATTCTCTTTCATCAATAGCCATGCAATAGCCTTGCGAATTTTGTGAATTTCACATACACTGCACTTAGACCAATCAATCCTTATCAGCTAATTTATCAGGGGAAGCACAATGGAAATTATGGGTATTGACATTGGCGGCAGTGGCATCAAGGGCGCGCCGGTAGACGTGGACAAAGGGGAATTTTTGGCCGAGCGCTTGCGTATTGCAACGCCACAACCATCCACGCCAGCGGCGATGGTCGAGGCCGTGGTCGAGTTGGTCAAGAATTTTGCGTGGAATGGACCGATTGGCTGCACCTTTCCTGCCATCGTTCAACATGGCGTCATTCGTACGGCGGCCAATGTCGACAAATCGTGGATCGGCACGGATGGGGAGGCGCTTTTTCGGGATGCCACCGGTTGTCCGGTGCGTGTGATCAACGATGCAGACGCCGCCGGGGTTGCGGAAATGACCTTTGGCGCGGGCAAGGGTCGCAACGGCGTCGTGATCCTGCTCACCTTTGGCACAGGGATTGGCAGCGCAATCTTTCTTGATGGCCATTTGCTGCCCAATACCGAATTTGGCCATGTCCAATTGCGCGGCAAAGATGCGGAACATCGCGCATCCGCGCGCATCAAAACCGAAAAGGATTTGAGTTGGAAGCAGTGGGGGGGACGCGTGAATGAATATTTGCAATACATGGAGTTTCTCTTCTCACCCGATCTTTTTATCATTGGGGGTGGGGTGAGCAAAAAATTTGATAAATTCGCGCCCTTTCTGAAGACCCAAGCCGAAATCGTGCCTGCCCAACTGGAGAACGATGCGGGCATTGTCGGCGCCGCGATGGCGGCCAAAGCGTTGGTAGAATAGAAATGATTATGACGGTTACAAAACTTAATCTGCCCGGTCCAAAGGCACGCGCCATTCTGGAGCGGGATCGCCATGTTGTATCGCCATCCTATGTGCGTGAACATGAGCTGGTGCTGGATCATGCGCAAGGGTCGCAATTATTTGACGTCGATGGCAACCGCTTTCTGGATTTTGCCAGCGGGATAGCCGTCAACGCGACCGGCCATAATCATCCGCACGTTATCGCGGCCTTACACGAGCAACTGGCGAAATTCATCCACATTTCATCCGATTTCTACCACGAGAAGTGGGTGGCACTGAGCGAGAAGCTCGACGAGATCGCACCGTTCGACGAACCGGCGGGCGTCTTTCTGTGTAACTCGGGCACCGAAGCCGTAGAAGCGGCGATCAAGTTGGCGCGCTACCACACCGGTCGCTCACGCTTTATTGGCTTTATCGGCGGCTTCCATGGGCGCACCGCCGGGGCACTGGGTTTTACCGCCAGCAAGACGGTGCAGCGGCGCGGCTTTGCGACCGCTTCCGATGTCACCCATATTCCCTACCCCAATCCCTACCGGCGCCTCTTGGCCACTCAGCCGGACGATCTAGACTATGGCGACACGGTGGTCAATTATCTAGAGGAAGTCATCTTCAAGACGGTTGCGCCGCCGGAAGATGTCGCCGGCATCCTCGTCGAGCCGATCCAGGGTGAAGGGGGCTACATTGTACCGCCGGATCATTTTTTCCGCCGTCTGCGCCAGGTGTGCGATAAATATGGCATTATGCTGATCGTCGACGAAGTGCAGAGTGGCATGGGGCGTACGGGCCGCTGGTGGGCGATTGAGCACTGGGGCATCGAGCCGGACATTGTCTGCACCGCCAAAGGCATTGCCAGTGGTGTGCCGTTGGGGGGGATTATTGCGCGTAAGAGTGTGATGACCTGGCCGCCGAGCGCGCATGGCAACACCTATGGCGGCAACCCGTTGGCC
>JBBRVA010000231.1:0-10222 GCA_038247295.1 Caldilineales bacterium
ACTTGCCCAAACTTATGGCGCTTACCCAAGCAGATATCCCGGTCTTGCTTACGGGAGACTTTAATACCCCCTCACACCGAGATTGGACGGCAGCGATGATCGAGAATCGCATTGGGGTAACCTATACGGTGTCATGGCCAGTGAGCTCTGCGGTGGAAGGCGCCGGTTTTGTTGATACTTATCGGGTCGTCCACGCAGATCCAGTCAAGCACCCTGGGATTACTTGGACCTATGGCTACCCATATCCACGGCTAAATCCAGACGAAATGGTTGACCGGATTGACTTTGTCTTTGCCGCTGGGGCAGTGGAAGTACTCAAGAGCCAAATCGTCGGTGAAACAGGCACACTTGACGCCGAGATTGGTATTTCGCCCTACCCTTCTGATCACCGAGCGGTAGTTTCGACGGTACGGGTAACGCCAGGCAGACCACCCTACTTTGTGACGGCGCAGTCACGCGTGGTCAAAGCTGGTGAGCCAATTGTGGTGCGTTATCATGCGCCCACCGGTGAGGGCAGCGACCGGATTATCCTTGTGCCCGCGGGCGGCGATCCCATCAACGACCCCCTGATGTGGTTACCGCCGTATGAAGCAAATTTTTGGGGTAGCGTAACCTTTGGCTCGACATTGCTGACGCCGGGTGCGTATGAAGTAGTGCTGGTTGGTATCGACAATGCCGAGATTGCGCGTCATTCATTTTGGATTGTAGCGCCAGATGCACGGCCCGCGATCAGACTGAGCAAACCAATTTATAAAACCAGAGAAGCAATTCACGTCACCTGGCAGAATGCACCCGCTTATCGCTGGGATTGGATTGCCATCTATCTGGCGGGCGATCCTGATCTGGTCAACGGCTATTGGGGGTATTTATATACCCAAGCCACAGTTGCTGGCCAGGCAACCTTTGACAGTAGTGTGTTAGGTAAAGACATGCTACCACCGGGTGAGTATGAGATGCGTCTCTTGATGGACGACGGTTTTTCGATCTTGGCGACAGCCGCCTTTACTGTAACTGAATAAATAGAGAAGGCTCATCTAAAAAATTGTGGAAACCAATGTTTTCGCTTGCGGCAAGATATTGTGTTTGCACAATTTCGGCTGATAAGCGAACAGAGAAATGTAATTAGGTGCTTATGCTTCATCGTGAGAGTTTATCTGCCCCCCGCTTTATGCTGACGGCGCCCGTTGTGCAAGTGCGCGGGGTGAGCAAACGTTACGGACGGATCAAGGCGGTGGATAATGTCGATGTCACGGTCTACCCCGGTGAAATTTTGGGCATTGTCGGCGAATCGGGATCAGGCAAATCGACGTTACTGCGCATGCTCAACCTGGAAGAAGCACCCGATACCGGCAGCTATCAGCTGGCGATTGCCGGCTACGAACAACACAACCTGTTTGAATTGGATCGGCTAGCCCAACGTAATGTGCGCATCCATCACATTGGCATTGTCTACCAGCACCCGCATCTGGGGCTGCGGATGCGCAAAACCAGCAGTGGCAATGTCGCTGAGCGGCTAATCATGGCCGGTGAGCGCAACTTTGGGCACTTGCGTAATGCGGCGCGCAATGCCCTGGCGGCTTCGGAATTCCCGCTTGATCGCATGGACGATCTGCCGTTACGGCTATCGGGTGGCATGCAGCAGCGGGTGCAACTGGCCAAGGCGATTGCGTTGCGCCCGAAGTTGCTCTTGCTGGATGAGCCGACCAGTGGTCTGGATGTTTCGGTGCAAGCCCTTGTGCTCGACACACTTAAGCAGTTACAGCGCGAGACACAGGTGACGATGGTCATGGTCTCGCACGATTTGGGGGTTATCCGCACGCTAGCCGACCGCGTGATGGTCATGCAACAGGCGCGTGTGGTTGAAACTGGGCTGACTGACCAGGTGCTCGAAGACCCACAAGACGCCTATACACAACAGTTGATTCATGCAAAGCTATGATTGGGTGATTGGTAATTGGGTGGTTCATCACCAATTACCAATCGCCAATTACCAATCACCAATTACCAATCACTTATGAAAATTGGTCTCATCTCCGACATCCACGGCAACCAGCAGGCGCTAACCAAAGTATTAAGCCAGCTCTATGCCGAGCACGTTGATCTGGTTTTGTGCGCTGGCGACCTGGTCTGCTATGGCGCGCACTGCAATCAGGTGATCGATCTCATGCGTTCATGTGCGATTGCCTGTGTGACGGGGAACTATGATGCCGCCGTGGCCTGGAATTGGCCCAGCGCGTCTAGTAAACCCGTTAGCCCAGCGATGGAAACATTGAAACAGGCTGCTCTGGAATGGACGAAGCGCAACATCCATAGCAAACACCGGGATTATCTGCGCGGACTGCCCTGGACTTTAAGCTATCAGTTGGATGGCCTGCGCATTGTGGTGCTTCATGCTGGCTTGCAGCAGCTTGACGAGTGGTACACACCGGAGGAGCCGGCGCGCCTTTGTCAACTGGCAGCCCAAGTGACGGCAGATGTGATTGTGTTGGGGCATACCCATCAGCCATTTGTGTATGAAGCCGAGTATGCGCCCGGTTGCAAAACACTTTTTGTAAACCCGGGCGCGGTTGGCCGGGCGCTGGATGGCGACACCCGCGCCGCCTATGCGATCTTACAAACAGGGAAACGGGCTGTACAACTCAAACGCAGCGAGTATGACCTAAAGATCGCAGTGCAGGCCATTATGCACAGCGGGATGCCGCCGGAAATTGGATTGCTTATCCAACATGGCGTGCGGCGCATAGAGCAATTGCCGGCGCAACCCTTTGAACAGACAAGGAAAAATGGCACATGAATAACAACGCGCTGTTACAAGTAGCCGGTCTGAGCAAGACCTTTACCATCCACCACCTGGAACGTACGCTACCCGCATTTCAGGATTTGCATTTCTCGCTGCAAGCGGGTGAATTCCTGCTCGTGACCGGTCCTAACGGTGCTGGCAAATCGACCCTGCTGCGCTGTCTCTATCGTACCTATTTGCCGACTGCCGGTCATGCTTGGTTTGCCGCGCAGCAGGGGCGCATTGACTTGGCCAGTGCGGCTGATATTGACATCGCCGTCCTGCGCAAACAGGAGATTGGCTTTGTGACTCAATTCCTCAGGAGCCGACCACGCGTCACCGCCCTGGAACTGGTAGCCGAGCCACTGCTGGCGACGGGGCTGACGCGGCACGAGGCAATGGCACGCGCCCAAGCCGCGCTTGATTTTTTTGGCGTCAAACCGGCGTTGTGGACAGCGTATCCCACCACTTTCTCTGGCGGTGAACAGCAGAAAGTCAATCTGGCCCGCGCCTTGATCCGCCCTTATCGATTGCTATTACTTGACGAACCGACGGCTTCGTTGGATGTTAACGCGCGTCAGGCATTAGTCGAACGGCTGGCCGTGCTGAAACGCGAAGGGGTAGCAATGATGGCGGTGCTGCACCATGCTGAGGATGCAACAGGCTTGATCGACCGGCGGCTGGTAATTGAAACACAAGAGGGAATTCATCATGTGGTTGAGTGATCTACAAATTGTCCTGCCTGACGGCATTCTGCCCCACGGCTCATTGCGCATTGAAGCAGGCCGCATCGCCGAAATCGTGGAAGGACCCGTGCCTAAAGCGGCTGTGGATGGGTCAGGCTTGCTGGCAATCCCCGGTCTGATCGACATGCACGGCGACATGCTCGAACGCGATATTTCTCCGCGCCCCGGATCGGAAATGCCTTTTGCGATGGCACTCCACGAGCTTGACAAGCGCCTGGTGGCCACGGGCATCACGACAGCCTATGCGGCCATCTCGTTTGCCTGGCACGTAGGCCAGAGTTTGCGTTCAGATGCTAAAGCGCGCGCGATCATGGCAACAATTAACAGCTTGCGCCCAACCTTGTTGGCCGATCACTACGTCCATGCTCGCTTCGAAATTACCAACCCCCAGGCGGGCGCCATTTTGGAAGAGCTGATCCTGGCCGAACAAGTCCACATGGCCTCGATTATGGATCATACACCAGGGCAAGGTCAATATCGCGATATCGAAGGCTACGTCCGGCAGATGTTCGAGTGGCGCAAAAAGATGGGTGATCCCTTGGGTGGTAACGGTAAGGAAATCACTGAGGCTGATGTGCGTGAGAGTGTCTTGGTGGCCCAACAGCGGCCCAAGGCATGGGAATCGGTCTATTCGGTGGCGCAAGTAGCACAAAAGCATGGCGTCGTGCTCGCCTCGCACGACGACGACACGGCAGAGAAAGTCGATTTGATGCTCGATGTCGGCATCACGATGAGTGAATTCCCGGTGAGCAAAGAGGCGGCTGGCCGCGCCCGGCACCATGGTCTGCATGTCGCCATGGGCGCACCTAACGCGCTGCAAGGGCGTTCGCTCTCTGGTAACCTGAGCGCAGTCGATGCGGTCGCCGACGGTCTGATTGATATCCTTGCTACCGATTACTATCCTGCCTCCCTGCTCCAGGCGACATTTGCCCTGGTCGCACGCGGCGTGTTGCCCTTATACAAAGCGGTCAAATTGGTCAGTGAAAATGTCGCGGATGGGTTGCGGCTCCACGATCGAGGTCAGATTACCGTGGGCAAGCTGGCGGATCTCGTGCTGCTTGACGGCAATGACATTCTGCCGCGTGTCCATGGCACACTGCGCCAGGGCCATCCTGTTTATTGGGACAAATTTATGAATGCGCGTGGTGTTCTTCGCCCAATCAACATATCGGCAGAGATAGATCTAATCAGTAAAATCGCGGAGTTATCGAATTGCAGGGTGACAAAGTGACCATTATGCCAAAGAAGCTGCTTACCGAAAAACAAGCATACCATTCGAAGGGGCCCATGTTACAGATTGATCATTTCCCAGCGCTTGAGATTGAACAGCCGCCACGCACCTTAAGTGAAAGCCCGACCATTCATCCCTCCTGCCATATTGTGAGTAGCATGGTCGGTGGCTGGACGGAATTGGGGTCACAGACATCGCTGCTCGAATCGACCTTTGGCGACTACAGCTACACAGCCGGTCAGGTCTCGATCGCCTACACAGATGTGGGTAAATTTTGTTCGATTGCGGCACAGGCGCGGATCAATCCTGGCAACCATCCCATGGGACGCGTCACGCAACATCATTTTACCTACCGCCGCGCCCAATATGGTTTTGGTGAGGATGATAACACCTTCTTCGACTGGCGGCGTGCCAGCCGTTGTGTGATCGGGCATGATGTGTGGATTGGCCACGGTGCGATCATCTTGCCAGGCGTCACGATTGGCACCGGCGCCGTGGTAGGCGCTGGCGCAGTCGTGAGCAAAGATGTCGAACCTTATACCGTGGTGGTCGGTGTGCCGGCGCAACCACGACGTAAACGTTTCTCCGCCGAAATGATTGAAGCCCTACTGCGCATCGCTTGGTGGGATTGGGACCATCCTACGATTCAGGAGCGCATTGATAGCCTGTTAGACATTGAGCGTTTTGTCGAACGCTATCGATAATGGATAGGGAGATAGGGAAACAAGGAAACACCTATCTACCTATCTACCTGTCCCCCTCACACTTTTACTGCGAATCAAGCGGCTGGCTCAAGCGAATTGTCAGCAGATGGCTCTGCGCACCGGGCGGGTTGCTGTTGTTGCCGTTGGCATCAAATTCACCCAGATTGAAGTCATTATCATTGACGATGGCGATAGTCTCGGCATCGATGATGACGACGCCCTCGATCTTGGGCGGTGTTTCGGGCAACTGCGCAAGGTCGAGCAACAGCGTTTTGGGCAACGGCTTGACCTTGTTGGCGGCTGGCGTCGCCCAGGTTTCTAGCGTAGCCGCCGCGGCTGGCTCGTCCCACGCACTGCCGACTACGTTGGTCGCCTTGCTTAAATCTACCGTATAGAGCTTGGCCACAGCATCAGTGCGTTCCAAAATCAATAGTGTAGTCGGGCTGAGGGCGATCACCCCGGACAGCTTCATCTCACCAGGCGCACCCGGCGCGCCATATCCGGCTGGGTCATCAAAACAGTAGATGTATTCGCCCACGACCTGCTCAGTTGCCACGTCAAATGCCAGCACACGCGTATTGGTCGAGAGTTCTCCCGTCGCCGGATCGGGGTTCTTCAATGGGCTTTGCAACACGATATAGAGCGTCTGCTCATCGGGGCTGAGGGCGAGACCTTCAAAACCCCGGTTGTTGGTCCGCAGACTCAAGATCGAAGGCAAAGTAGCCGCCACAGGATAATCGGTTCCGGTGTAATCCAGCCCGGCCGGCACAAAGCGTTTGATCACATGCCCGGTCGCATCGACATGAATGAGCGATGGTGCATATTCTTCCACCAGCCAAAAATCACCGGTTGCCGTACGCACAATGCCTTCCGTGTCCATGCCATTGGGGTTGAACGGCAGTTGGCGCTGGGCCGTCACGTCCCAACCGGCTTCGCTATGACCATCGACATTGGGCAGCCCCGTTACAGGTTCGCCACTCTGCGTCAGCACCGGAATCGTTTGTAAAATGCGCAGCGCATCACCTTCTGCCTGTACCTGCAAAATCAGCGGCGTAAATTCGGGCACAGGAAAGGTGCGGCGATTCTTTTCATCCACCACAATCAGTCCATTCGGGCCGCGGTCGGTAACCATCCAGAATTCGCCAGCCGCGTCATTGGCGCTGCGCCAAAGGTCACTGCCAACGCCGCCCAATAAGACTTGGCGGTCGTTCGTGATGCTAGCGGGCAGGACGGCATTCTGCACATCGGCCAGGGCCAGGTCCGGCAGGGTAAAGATAGCGCTGACGCTGCCAGTTAACATGGGTGCCGGGGTGCGTGGATTGTAACTGGTGGAATCAATCGTCAACGGTGTCGTAAAGGCGTTTGCGATCAATTCCCAGGGCACAAATTTGAAGTTCGTGTTGACATTCTCCAGTTCACCTTCATCATCCAGCATCAACACCGGCTCATTGTTGCCGTCGTGTACCACGAACAAACCATTGGGGAAGCGTTCGCCTAAAGCAACGCTGATTACCTGTGCGCCGTCACTGCCTTGCGAACCATCGATAGCTTCGCTGTCGCCCTCTACACTATCAACGCCGACAAAAAAGCTGCCCAGATATTGATTGTCACCGGCGCGCGTGTAAACGCTAAAGCGGTTATCACCCTGGCTAGAGGCGATCAGATAGCCTTGACCATGCCCTGCATAATAGATCGTTAACCCTTCAGCATCGGCAACCAGCGTCTCCCCAACTGGTGCAACTGGGTGGATCAGCACACCTTCATCGTTCGCATCCGGCTCTGCGCCAAACTTCCAAATCCCAACATCTTCCTGCGCAATGTAAACAAAACCCAGTTCTTGGTCGGCCACCATACCCTCGGTTTGCGGATCAAACGCCACCGCCGGCACCGGCAAGCTGATGGTGCGCACTAGATTGGCACCGAGCAAACCATTGCCATTATCCACGATTTCAAACTGACCAATCTCACTCGTCGCACGCCGGGTGACAAAAGCATACAGGCCATTGTTTTGGGCACTGTGATACAGTGTGATCCCATAGGCTGTCGTTTCCTGATCGGATGTTTGGCCAGCAGGCGTAAAGAGCAACCGATTGGCCGGATCGCTCACGTCGGTCAATTGACGCGTGGCTGGATCAATTGTAAAAAAGGCCAGTTTATCGCCATAGCGATCAGTGGCGACAGCCAGGTCCACGACTTCGCCTTCTAAAGCGAAGTTATACGTCAAGTCTATATTGTTATAGCGTACGCCAGCCGGGTTAATCGACTGGATAGTCTGGCCATCCAGATCGTAGACATCCAACCCACCATCCTTCAGCGCGCCGATCACCAGGCTTAGCGCCGGGTCGCTGGGATGCACCCAGATCGCCGGATCATCTGCATCACCGATGCGGGCCGCATCGGTGATGCGGGCCGCGGTTGGCGTGGTGATTGGCATGCCGGCTTCAATATCAAAAATGTTTTGGGTTTCAACCAGCGCATTGACGACAGGTAGATCAATGGTGGTCTGCGTAACAGCCGGTGCCGCATCAACCGGCGCGGTGCTAGCGTCCGTCGTAATCGGTACACAGCCGGTAGCTAGTAAGCCACTCATAACAACAAACGTAAGTAGAGAGAAAAAACTGGGACGGTTCATGCAGATTGCTCCTAATAATTTGGCCGACAAATTTACATGCAGAAATAAACCCGCATAGCCGCAATCTAGCATAACAGGATTAAGTTGTTAAAAAGGTTGCGTTAAGAGTAAATTAACGCTTAACGACCCGCCACTTTTGGCTGGGCGATTAAAATGGCCTGCTGACAGGCAAGAAGTCGCCTCAGCGATTAAGGGTTTCGTTTGCCACGTTAAAATGGCTTGCATCTGTAGCGCAGCGCTCGATATCTCTATCTAGCCACTCACATTTTGTCGAATATATGGATACTGTGACATAATAACTGGAAAACCCTCTGCTCATCTTTTGATGCACACGAAATGGTCAGCATTGCACGAAACCCACAATAAGGGATTTCATGGCGTAACGCGTATGACAGCAAGAAAAATTTCAAACCGAGCGACACCAGGTATAAGGAGCTATCTATGACCCATCGCGAAATCGAAGCTAAATTTGAGGTACTCGATCGCAACTCAATTGAGAATTGGCAGACAACGCCAGCGCTGAGCGAGGCTTTCTCCTTGCAGCCTGGGGTCACCGTCACCCACACAGACACCTATCTAGATACTGCCGCTTACAGCCTGTTGCGCCTTGGTTACACCTTGCGGCTACGCACCACTTCCACTGGCGTATTAGTAACTGTAAAAACACTCACGCTGGATGATGATGCGCTTGTGCATGATCGGTTGGAGTTGGAAGGACCCGTAAAGGCCGGTGCGAACCCTTTACTGCCCAAGCACTGGCCTAAAGCCATCCGTAAATTTATTCAGAAATTGATCGAGACTGATATGGCATGGCAACCTTTATGCACCCTGCAGCAAACGCGGCATAAGCGCGCTATTCTGACCGGTATAACAGGTGCAGACCCGATGGCGCCGATTGCTGAATTAAGCATCGACGAAGTCATTGTCTATGGTCCTGATTTTCTAGAAGCCGATTACACTGACACTCTACCCCAGCAAGCGATTAAACCAGTCACCGAATTTCGGGAAATTGAAATTGAACTAAAGCCAGGTCAAGACGAAACGCTGATTGCTACGCTCGCCGCGGCCTTACAAAAACAGGCCGCCCTTACGCCGCTGCACACCAGTAAGTTGGAACGGGCGCTAGCCAGCATCAGTAGTAGCGCTTTTGATGGCGAACAGTATCTGGCATTCATGCAGCCGACAATGCCGATGGCGGAGGCCTGTCGCTTGCTTTGGCGTCAGCAATTGATGCAGATGTTGCTCGCCGAGGCCGGTGTTTGCCATAACGATGGCGACGAATATATTCATAAGATGCGCGTGGCGCTGCGGCGGGCGCGGGTGGCGACCCGGCTCTTTGGTGCTTATTTTCACCCTAAAACACTCCAGCGCTTTAACAAAGCCATGAAACATACCAGTACTTTGCTCGGCAAGGTACGCGATCTGGATGTGGCGCGCAAGAAACTGAAAAAATTTCGCCAAGAAAGGCAAAATCCACCCGAACTAGCAGAGCTAGATGCGCACTGGCGAACGGCGCGTAAGCAGGCCCGTTATGCGCTGCTGTCCTGGCTGGACAGTAAAAAGTATGCTGACTTTATCGCCACGTTTGCCCATTTCTGTCAGACGGTGGGGAAAGGCACCCAAGAATATAGCTTTGAACCAGGTGAAACACCAACGCCCTATCAAGTGCGCCATGTAGTGCCGAGCGTGTTGCTGGAGCGCTTCGAACATGTGCGCTGCTTTGAAACGCTCTTGGAGACGGATAAACCCATGCCAGAAGCAATTTTGCATTTATTGCGCATCGAATGTAAATACATGCGCTATAGCTTGGAGTTCGCCGAGCATTTATTGGGCCAACCAGGGCAAGAATTGCTCGCTCTGCTCAAGCAACTCCAAGAGGATTTGGGCGAATTGAATGATGCGGCCGTCAGTCGCAGTATGCTGGATCGGCTACCGGCGAGCCTGGATACCGCCAGCGTAAAAAGTTATGCGGAAACGCAATATGAAGTTCTTGATCAGATGCGTGACAATCTGACGAATGATTTGCCAGGGTTCTTAGCCATCGAGAGTCGATATAAGCTGGCCCAAGCGATTGCGCGGATCTAATAAGATTTATAGGACTTACGCAGCTACCTGGGTACCCGCTGGGTG
>JBBRVA010000232.1:0-10193 GCA_038247295.1 Caldilineales bacterium
GATAAGTGCTGTCTATGGTGGTATAAAATTAGTACCACTGATTAGTTTGGACGATGAAGAAGCCATAAGGCGCGTAACTGGCCGTCGTTCTTGCCGTACATGCGGCGCCGTTTATCATCTTGACTTTAATCCACCCAAGCAAGCGGGTAGATGTGATATTGATGGTGGTGAACTCTATCAGCGTGATGATGACAAGCTAGAGACAGTTCGCAATCGGCTTTATGTCTATTATAAGCAAACATCGCCTTTGATCGGCTACTACTTCGCCAAATCGTTGTTAGTCGAATTAGATGGCACCCAACCAATTGAAGTTGTATTTGAGCAATTGATGAATTTGCTTACCTAGTTAATTTGAGAATTAACTTGCCATGTAATGGTTAGAAATTTGCTAAGTAGGTGGATAACGATGTTTAGGAAAAGTGGTCGCGCTCCAGTGCGGCGTCAATCGCAACAAGCGCAACGGTCTAATCCGCCAGTCTTGAAAAGTCCTCGCGAGATTCAAATCATGCGCGAGGCGGGCCGTGTTGTAGCGCGTGTCCATGCGGCTTTAAAAGAAGTTATTCAGCCAGGCGTTAGCACCTGGGATCTGGATCGGCTTGCTGTTGAGGTTATGCAAAAATATGATGCTGCTTCTGCCTTTTTGAATTACCGAGGTTTCCCAGCACATATATGTACAAGCATTAACGAAGAGTTGGTGCATGGAATCCCAAGCAAAAAGCAAATTTTGAAGACGGGCGATATCATAAGTGTTGACGTAGGTGCCCGTTATCGAGGCTTTATTGGTGACTCTGCTTGGACCTACGCTGTGGGTGAAATCAGTGAAAAAGCTGCTGAAATAATGCGGGTAACTGAGCAGAGTTTATATGAAGGGATTAAACAAGCGGTTGTTGGTAATCGTGTACTTGATATTAGCCGAGCAGTGCAACAATACGTAGAGGGTCACGGTCTGTATATCGTACGCGAGTACACAGGACATGGCGTAGGCCGTCAGATGCATGAAGGCCCACAAGTTCTGAACTATGTATCGGAAGATCCGGATCGCAATGTCGTTTTAGCACCCGGCTTGGTGTTAGCCCTTGAGCCGATGGTTCAGTACAGCACTTGGGAAACCCGGACTTTAAAAGATAAGTGGACAGTAGTAAGCAAAGACAACGGTTTGGCAGCCCACTTCGAGCATACGATTGCTATTACCAATACTGGACCTGAGATCTTGACGCTGCCATAGATTTGTGGTAAACTAGTAAAGTTGCGCTGAAAAGATTCTGCGTAAAGGCTTGTTGCAAGGCCATAGGTTCAATTCTGATAGGTAAGCTCGATCTGAGTTGTGCAATTGCAACCGAAATTATAGACTGGGAGCAAGGCGATTATGAAAGTTCGACCATCCGTTAAAAAAATGTGTGAGAAATGCAAAGTAGTACGCCGGCGTGGCGTTCTTTATATTATTTGCACAAATCCAAAGCACAAACAACGTCAAGGCTAGAAAGCATTGTTGCTAGGCTGCGTTCTAGCTCTATTCGTATGCATTGGTGCAACAAAGATAAAATTACCCGGAATTGAAGGAGAAGTTTTATGGCACGTATTGCCGGTGTTGATATTCCCCGTGAAAAGCGTGTGATTATCTCCCTTACCTATATTTATGGGATTGGCGACACAACCAGTGCGCAAATTTTAGAGGCAACTCAGATTGATCCCACAATTCGGGTTAAGGATTTAGATGAAACTCAGGTAGCCCGCCTACGCGAGTATATTGATCGAAATCATCTCGTAGAGGGCGACTTGCGGCGCGAAGTAAACATGAACATCAAGCGCCTGATTGAAATTGGTTGTTACCGGGGCTTGCGCCATCGTCGCAATTTGCCAGTACGTGGACAACGAACCCGTACAAATGCCCGTACCCGTCGCGGCGTCCGCCGCACTGTTGCAGGCAAAAAGCGTGTAGCTCGCAAGTAAAATCATTCGGGTGTGATTCATTTGGGTTGAGGAGGCAGCGTTCTCTAACGCTGCTCTGGTCGCATTAGAGAATGCTCCCTCCTCGTTCAACTCAGATGAAACACACCCAAATGATTTGGATGCTAATGCAATGGCATCTTTTGAGTTGTTGAAGTTTAGGGTCGATCTAGGATCAATTGTGCCGCAGGAATATTGCTCAGCAAGCCTGATCGCCACCAAAGGTTTTTAGGTCAATTCTTATTTTTAGCATCACTGATTGAAGATCAGTTTGGATAGAAGGAGCAATTATGGCTCGACCTCAAAAGCGTCGCGATCGTCGCGTAAGCAGTAAGCGAGAAAAGAAAAACGTACCAAGTGGCCAGGTGCATATTCATGCGTCGTTTAATAATACGATTATAACGATTACCGATCAAACTGGCCATACGTTATGTTGGGCTAGTAGTGGTAGTGCTGGCTTCAAGGGTAGTCGCAAGTCGACACCTTTTGCTGCCCAGTTAGCTGCGCAAAGTGCGGGCAGCACAGCCCGCAGCGATTTCAACATGCGCGAAGTAGATGTATTTGTAAAGGGTCCTGGCCCTGGTCGTGAAAGTTCAGTTCGCTCGATCCAAGGGTCTGGCTTGATCGTGCGTTCAATTACGGATATCACGCCGCTACCACACAATGGTTGTCGGGCTCCGAAGAAGCGACGTGTTTAGTCAGGTAATTTAACCTGTTATTGTTTCAGAACGAAAAATTATCCGATAAATTGATTTTATAGCTGTGAGGTTCTCGACATAAGGGAATTTTCTCAATTATTTCGGATTGATAGAAACTGATTGAAATGATAAACAGGTGTGTGCAGCTGTTTGCACCACCTGTTTTAGTACCCTATTGAAGGCTGCTTGTCGGATGCAGCATACCATTCGGAGGAAAAATGGCAAGATATACGGATGCAGTCTGTCGACTGTGTCGCCGCGAGGGACTAAAGCTGTTTTTAAAAGGCGATCGTTGCCTTAGCCCAAAGTGCGCCATTGAGAAGCGCAATTACCCGCCTGGCGATCATGGTAAAAAGGTTACCTTTAAGCGCAAAATGTCTGACTACGGCATGCAGATGCGTGAGAAGCAAAAAGCACGCCGAATTTATGGTGTAATGGAAAAGCAATTTCGCCGCTATTTCCGTGAAGCCAGCCGGCGTCAAGGCATGACAGGTGTAACTCTGTTGTCAATTTTGGAAAGCCGCCTGGATAATGTGGTTTACCGACTTGGTTTTGCTGACAGTCGTGCTCAGGCTCGACAATTAGTATGTCATGGTCACTTCCTAGTTAACGGTAGAAAAACTGATATTCCTTCGTTCCTAGTCGGCACTGGTGATACAATTGCTGTATCGGAAACCAGTCGCAATATGACTTATTTTAAGGATCGCTCCCAAATCATGCAACGGATGGGCAAGTCACCGGCATGGTTAAACTTGAGTGCTGTTAGCTTGAGTGGTTCTGTCGTTAATCAACCAGGTCGTGAGGATATTGAAATTCCCCTTAACGAACAGTTGATTGTCGAATATTATAGCCGCTAAGAGCGTCATTCAGGTTCGTTAGAATCTGTTATTGATTCACAAAGTTACGCCACCGGCCAGCTTTTTTTGGGGTTGGTTTTGAGCGTACGGGAATGTCAGGGAGGGATGCCCATTGCTTAATATGGTTCTACCCAAAATTGAGGTTGCGGCCAGTTCGCAGAACTATGGCCATTTTGTTATCAGTCCTTTGGAAAGCGGCTATGGCATTACGTTGGGTAATGCACTGCGCCGCGTTCTTTTGTCGAGTTTAACAGGTGCTGCGGTTAGTTCAATCCGCATCAGTGGAATTCATCATGAATTTTCGCCTATTCCACATGTGCGTGAAGACACGACGCGTTTAATTCTAAATATTAAGCAGATTCGTCTGCGCAGTCGTAGTGAAGATCCCGTTCGTATTCATGTTGAAGTAACGAATGAGGGTCCGATTACGGCCGGTGATTTGATTTGCCCACCTGAGATTGAAGTTGTGAATCCTGATTTGTACTTGTTAACGGCTGATTCCAATGACGTTGATTTGGACATCGAGATGGTAGTGGAAGTCGGACGTGGCTATAGTCCTGCCGAAGAACGTACACGACTTCCATTAGGTGAAATCCCAGTTGATGCAATTTTCAGCCCTGTGCGCAAGGCTGCTTATCGCGTCGAGCGGACACGTATCGGCCAACAGACGGACTACGATAAGCTTAACTTGGAGATTTGGACCGACGGGACAGTTTCACCTGAAGAAGCCTTGCATAAATCAGCCAATATCTTGGTCCAGCATTTGACGCTGTTGGGTGATAATGTACCTTCTATGCCAGAGCATCCGGCTCAGGAAGAACAGGGTATTCCCAGCCGGGTTTATGATGCTGCTATTGAAGAGCTTGAACTAACGGTCCGCGCTTACAATTGTTTGAAGCGGGCTGGTATCACCAAAGTGGGCGAAATCCTCAGACGCATGGAAAAGGGCGAAGAGGAAATGTTAGCGATCCGCAACTTCGGCAAGAAATCGCTGGATGAATTGGTGGATCGGTTACGTGAAAAGAATTATTTGAATGTACCTGGCGTTGATCTGAGTGCCTTCTGGGCTAATGGTTCTTCTTCTTCCGACGATATGGATGACGATGAACTGGAAGTATTAGCTGACGGCGACCGAGCGATCGACGATGAAGAATAGGAGTCACGATCATGCGTCATCAAATTGCAGGACGAATTTTAAGCCGAGATGCCGGCCATCGCAAAGCTTTATTTCGGAACTTGATTCGGGAATTGTATATTCACGAGCGGATTACGACAACCGAAGCGAAAGCACGGGCTGTCCGCGCTGATGCTGAGAAGTTGATTACAAAAGCCAAGCGTGGTGTAAATGGAAACCGTGTCCATGCACAGCGTCAAGTCGTTTCTTTTTTGAATGATAAAACTGTGGCAAAGAAAGTGTTTGACGAGTTTGCACCGCGCTATGCTGACCGTAATGGCGGCTATACTCGGATGATCAAAATTGGTAAGCGTTCTGGTGACGCCGCCGATATGGTTATTCTAGAACTTGTAGACTCCGCGGTATAGTTTTCAGATTTGAGCTGAACCTTTGATTGATGAATCATCGATTCACATGACCTGACTGATAATTATAGGCGACTGGGTTGGCAGATGATGTTGGGATACCCACGATCCATGTTTGTGGGATAGTAGCCTATGACGGTACCGACTACCACGGCTTTCAAGTTCAACGAGGCGTGGCTACGATTCAGGGAGCCCTGGAAGCTGCCTTAGCATCATTTACTACATTGACCGGACGTGTAGTAGGTGCGGGACGAACAGATGCCGGCGTCCATGCTAGTGGTCAAGTAATTGCAGTACAAGTGGCTTGGCGTCATTCTGTCGAAGCTTTGCAGCGAGCATGGAATGTGCATCTGCCATCTACGATTGCAGTGCGCAATCTACAGTTAGCACCGCTAGGGTTTCATCCTAGATTTAGCGCAATTCGTAGAACCTATCGCTACACACTGGTTCAGGCTAATCGCCACACTAGTTTTGCATTGCCGATGCGGTCACCATTGACTGACCGTTTTGCACTTTACGAAACGAAACCTTTAGATCTAGATGCGCTTTGTCAAGCATCAACATACCTGATTGGCCGACACGATTTTGCTACTTTTGGGCAGCCACCTCAAGGCGAAAATACGGTGCGCCAATTATTTCAAGCAGATTGGCAACTTGTGAAGTGTGATTTGGCGGTGTTGGGCAATTATCCAGGTCAGCAAGTGGTTTTTACAGTGACAGCCGATGCTTTTTTGCGCCAAATGGTGCGAAATTTAGTCGGCACATTGTTGGAAGTAGGACGGGGCCATTGGGCGCCTAACGATGTCCAGGCTGCATTAGCTGCCCAGGATCGTAGCCTTTGTGCACCGCCGGCACCACCTCAGGGTCTGGTGCTTGAAGTCGTCGAATATCCAACACATTTGGGTTTGTTATTGAAATAGCATTGAGGAGTTATTAGCGTGAAGACATATAGTCCAAGCGCCGAAGAAGCCTTGCAGAGCCGTGAGTGGTGGGTGGCAGATGCTACTGGCCAGACCTTGGGTCGTCTCGCTACTCAGATTGCAAGTGTCTTGCGCGGCAAACATAAACCAACCTTCAGCCCCCACGTAGATGGCGGTGATTTTGTAGTGGTCACTAATTGCGAACGCATTGTTGTCACTGGTGATAAGATGGACACGATGCGCTATTACCGCCATTCTCGTTATCCAGGTGGCTTAAAAAGCCGCACAATGCGGGAACAAATGGCGAAATCGCCTGACGTCGTCATTTTTGAGGCCGTAAAGGGCATGATGCCAAAGACCAAGTTGGGACGTGCGCAAATGAAAAAATTGCGTATCTACACCGGCGGCGAGCATCCGCATGCGGCTCAACTACCGAAACCGATGGCGCTACAAGGAGATCGATAATGGCTGAGTATATAGAAGCAATAGGCCGCCGCAAGACAGCTACCGCACGTGTACGTCTTTACGCGGGTACGGGCGAAATGGTAGTCAATGACAAGCCAATGCAGGATTACTTCGGCCGCGATCTCGACCGTATGGCTTTGCATCGGCCGCTTGCTCTGACGGGCACCGCTGGAAACTTCAACATAAGCGTCCATGTAAATGGGGGCGGCGATATGGGTCAGGCCGCGGCTGTTGCTTTGGGCATTTCGCGTGCACTGATCGAATCGGATGCAAACCTGCGCCCTGTGCTGAAAGCTGCTGGTCTATTGACTCGGGATGCGCGCGCCAAGGAACGTAAGAAGCCAGGCCTCAAGCGTGCACGTAAGGCTCCACAATACACGAAGCGCTAAAATGGCAATGGTCCGTATTGTAAAATACGGACTGGGTTGCTTTCGTAGAAATTAATGTGATAAGCAAGACCCTTGCAGGTTAAGTCAATTTTGGCTTAATCGCGCAAGGGTCTTTTGTTGGAGAGGTAATAGGCCCATGTCCGTGCAGGTAGGAATCCTCACTATACCTGAACCTGATGAGCAAGCTACGCAGGTCGTTCAGCAAAAGCTTCAACAAAGCATTCCAGATGCCTTTTTTCTTTTGAATCGTCATGTTGCCAGCCATCAGCATTTAATTGAAGAGACATTACGGCGGTGGTGCGATGAGGAAGAGTTGGACTTGGTGATTACGATCGGGGGAACACTGCCAGCACCAGGACCAAGCCGGCATGAGATTGTCCCTGAAGCAACATTAGCCGTATTGGAGCGGCTTTTGCCCGGCTTGCCAGAGGCGATGCGCGCCCATGCCCAAATGCAAAGTGACCTTGCATTATTGGATCGTGGCGTGGCAGGTATCCGAGGCCGTTCGCTGGTGATCAACTTGCCAAATGGCGCGGCGCCGGCTCTACTCTTTCTCGGGGCAGTCGTCGATTTGATTCCGGCAATTATTGCGCATTTGCAAGAGCAAGCCAATGCGCCGCTTCTCACAGATGTGCTCGAGATCGAGCAAGTTGAAGAAGAACATGATCAATCGGCGGCTGCGCTACCCTTAGCGCAGCCGACAGGGTTAAAGGCAAATGAATTTGCTGCATTTCTACAGCGTCGAGGGCAACCTGGCGAAGGAAAAAGCGCAGAGTGAGTGTTTAGTCCAATCCTACAGCGGATGGTAAATCGGTCATCATCAGTTACTATTTGAACACAATTCTTGGCGGAGGAGATGATGACCTGCTATGACTACCCTCTGTTGTAGGATGGAAATGTATTTATTGTGTTTTTACCAATTCTGCTCGCCGCTTCTCAATGGCTCCGAGTAAATCTCGGTAGGAATCGGCAAACTTCTGTACACCATCAATCTCTAATTCGTTGGCAACCTCTTCCATGACAATTCCCAACGCTTCTAACTGCACAAATACTGTGTGCGCCTCTGCCACACCCTTATCAATGGCGCGGGCAACAACGCCATGGTCGCGGAATGCATCCAATGTCTTGGGTGGCATCGTATTGACCGTGTGTGGGCCAATCAATGGTTCAACGTAGAGTAAATCTGGGTAGGAAGGATTCTTGGTGCTAGTGCTTGCCCATAACGGGCGCTGTACCTGCGCACCGGCATCAGCTAATTTCTGCCAGCGCGGTCCGGAAAACTTATCCTGGAATTGGGCATAGGCCAACTTAGCATTTGCAACGGCGGCTTTGCCCATCAAGGATTTTGGATCCAAACCGTTAGGTTGCGCCAGTTTCTCTAGCTGGGCATCAACATTATTGTCGACGCGGCTGACAAAGAAACTGGCCACAGAGGCAATCTGCTCGATCGGCTGATTGGTCGCTTGTCTGGCTTCTAATCCCTGTAGATAAGCCTCTTTGACCGCGGCATAACGTTCCAGACCAAAAATGAGCGTCACGTTGATGTTAATACCGTCGCTGATCAACTGGCGGATCGCTTCAATCCCAGCCAGCGTGGCTGGTACTTTAACCATGACATTCGGACGATCGACGGTGACAAAGAGCCGACGTGCTTCGGCAATCGTGGCGACCGTGTCATCCGCGAGGTCGGGCGCTACTTCGATGCTGACATAGCCATCATGGCGTTGGGTGCGTGTGTAAACAGGGTGCAACACATCGGCTGCCGCCTGAATATCAGCAATGGCTAATTCTTCGAAGATGGCCTTAGTCGTGAGGTTACCAACGACCAGGCGTTGTAGATCGCTACGATAGGCCTCACTTTTGCTGATCGCCTGTTGAAAGATTGTCGGATTAGAAGTAACACCGCTAACACCTTCATCGACTAACTGTTGCAATTCGCCTGATTGCACCATGCCCCGCTCAATATAATCTAACCAAATACTTTGACCTTCGGTTTGTAATGTTAGAATCCGATTCATAGTAACCCTTCCTTGCGCTAGTAAGCCTACGGGTAATGGAGATGACAAATGATGAATGATCGGGGTGATGAACGCTCATTGGTGCTCGTGTTCTGGCCTGATATCTATCAACTGTTCCGTCATCTGTGATGGGTGGAATGATTGTATTATAATCGGTTTTGATCAAAATCGAAAGTGCTGCTGCCTACATCCTAACTGTTTTATAAATCCTTGCAGCGCTTACGTGCTGTTTTATTACGGCTCCATGTTTTTTGACAGAAGTTATCCAATAGGGTACTATGTTTTTTGTAGCGAAACTTACCGCCTTGAGCAGTAAGTTGCGGTAAAACTAATCTTACTTTTGCAATCTACAGCTTACGTAATTTTGGCAAGCAAGGGCTGTAGACATTTGATTGACGACAGGCTGTAAAGGAGAAACTCATGGGTAAGCCCGTAGAAGTGACAGATAGCACGTTTGAAGCAATGGTGGTCAATGCAGATACACCTGTGTTGGTAGATTTCTGGGCGACTTGGTGTGGCCCATGCAAGATGATTGCCCCGGTGCTAGAGGAAATTGCGACCGAATTAGAGGGTAAGTTGGTGATTGGCAAATTGGATGTCGATGCCAATCAAGATACGGCGATGGCTTTTGGCGTGATGAGCATTCCTACCTTGTTGCTCTTCAAAAATGGCGAGCCTGTTGATCGTATCGTTGGCTTCCAACCGAAGGCGCAATTGATGAAACGCTTGAACGCACATCTGCCTGTCGCGGCCAGTGCATCGTAAACCATAGGTCATGTTGACAGCATAACGAAAATCCACTGCTGCTGACTGGCAACCGTTTATCGAATAGAAAATAATGAAGGGCGCCACAACTGTGGTGCCCTTTTTTTCTTTGTACTCCTCACACCAGGTCGTAATTGGTAATTGGTAATTAATAAATAACAGGTGTACACTTACCAATTGCCAACTATATTTACCAATTTACTACTTACCTACCTGGAGGAAGCCCCATGAGCGATTTGACGAAGATTGTGTTGTCTGAACGCGATATGCCTACCCATTGGTACAACATTAACGCCGATCTGCCGGCGGCGGGTATCACGCTGCCGCCACCCTTGCACCCCGGCACCGGCCAACCAATTGGCCCAGCGGACCTGGCGCCCCTTTTTCCTATGGCCTTAATCCAACAGGAAGTGAGCGCTGAACGCTATATTGAGATTCCCGACGAAGTGCAGGAGATTTACAAGTTATGGCGCCCATCGCCACTCTATCGCGCCCACCGTTGGGAGAAAGCGCTCGGTACGCCGGCAAAGATCTACTATAAATACGAAGGTGTTAGTCCAGCAGGCAGCCACAAGCCGAACACCGCCGTGCCGCA
>JBBRVA010000233.1:0-10131 GCA_038247295.1 Caldilineales bacterium
GTCACTCAAGCCGTGCGGGTGCTCACGTTCTGGCTGCAACTTCATCAGATCGACGACATTGACCACGCGGATTTTCAGGTCGGGCAGCTGCGCCCGCATGATCGAGACCGCGGCGAGTGTCTCGAGTGTAGGTACATCGCCACAGCAGGCCATCACCACATCCGGCTCGCTATTTTGGTCATTGCTGGCCCATTGCCAGATGCCGATGCCCTCGGTGCAATGTTTGACCGCCGCCTCCATGCTCAACCATTGGGGTGCCGGGTACTTGCCCGCGATCACAACATTGACATAATGGCGGCTGCGCAGACAATGATCCCAAACCGATAGCAAACAGTTGGCGTCGGGCGGCAGGTAGACGCGCACGATGGAGGCCTTCTTGTTGACCACATGATCGATGAAGCCGGGATCTTGGTGGGTAAAGCCGTTATGCGCTTGCTGCCAGACGTGGGAGGCGAGCAGGTAGTTGAGCGACGCAATTTTGCGCCGCCAGGGCAGCTCCGCCGTGACCTTCAGCCACTTGGCGTGCTGGTTGAACATCGAATCGATGATGTGGATAAAGGCTTCATAGCTATTGAAGAGGCCGTGGCGACCGGTGAGCAGATAGCCTTCGAGCCACCCTTCACACTGATGCTCGCTCAGCATCTCCATGACCCGACCGTCGGTGGCCAGAAACTCATCGTTCGCCAGCGTCTCGGCGTTCCACTGCCGGTTGGTAACCGCAAAAACGGCATTCAAGCGGTTGGAGAGCGTCTCGTCGGGGCCGAAGATGCGAAAGTTGCGTTGCTCCTGGTTGAGCTTGGTCACATCGCGCAGAAATTCGCCAAGCACATGCGTGTCGGCGGCCTCTGCGGCGCCGGGGGCAGGCACCGTCACGGCGTAGTCACGAAAGTCAGGCATAATCAGATCGCGCAAGAGCAGCCCGCCATTGGCGTGGGGATTGGCACCCATGCGCCGGTCACCCGTGGGTGCCAACTCGGCCAATTCCGGCCGCAGGCGCCCCGACTCGTCGAAGAGTTCTTCAGCTTTGTAGCTCTTCATCCACACTTCAAGCAGCTTGAGATGCGCGGGATGTGCGGCATCCGCCGTGATTGGCACCTGATGCGCGCGGAAGGTGCCCTCGATTTGCAGACTATCGACCATTTCCGGCCCCGTCCAGCCCTTGGGCGACTTGAGGACGATCATGGGCCAGCGCGGGCGGGTGGCATCGTTGTAGCTGCGCGCCTGGCTTTGGATCTGCTGGATCGCCGTGATGCACTCGTCCAACACCGCGGCCATGCGTTGATGCATCGCGGCCGGCTCATCCCCTTCCACAAAGTAGGGTTCCCAGCCATAGCCGCGCAGCAACTGCTCCAATTCCGTGGGCGTGATCCGGGCCAGCACGGTTGGATTGGCGATTTTATAGCCGTTGAGATGCAGAATCGGCAGCACCGCGCCGTCGGTAATCGGGTTGAGAAATTTGTTCGAGTGCCAGGCCGTGGCCAGTGGTCCGGTCTCCGCTTCGCCGTCGCCGATCACGCAGGCGACGACCAGATCGGGGTTGTCGAAGACGGCCCCAAAGGCATGGCTGAGCGAATAGCCCAATTCGCCCCCCTCGTGAATCGACCCTGGACACTCCGGTGAGACATGGCTGGGAATCCCGCCGGGAAAGGAGAATTGGGTAAAGAGCTTTTTCAGCCCGGCCTCATCCTGGGTGATGTTGGGATAGACTTCGCTGTAGGTGCCTTCGAGGTAGGTGTTGCCCACCAAGGCCGGGCCACCGTGACCGGGGCCAGAGATGTAGATCATATCCAGGTCAAATTGCTTGATGACCCGGTTGAGATGCACGTAGATAAAGTTCTGGCCTGGTGTCGTGCCCCAATGGCCCAGCAGCGTCGGCTTCACATGGTCGAGTTGCAGCGGCTCCTTCAGCAGCGGATTGTCGTAGAGGTAAATCTGGCCGACTGAAAGGTAATTCGCGGCGCGCCAGTAGGCGTTCATCTTGCGCAGTAGATCGGTCGACAACGGTTTGTCCGTGTGCGCCATCGACGCTGTGGCAGCCGCGCCGTTCCCTTTTACCCCATTTTTTACTGACACGCTATTGCTCTTGTTCGTCTGTTTATTAATCTTTATTTTCATCTTCCTCTTCCATTTTCTATTCTATTGGAGCCCCAAAACGTGGCAGACCGATGTCGCGATCATCCATTCCTCGTCGGTGTGCATGACACGCACCGCGACCCGACCGGTCGGCGTGGAAATCACGCCTGCATTCGTCTGGTTTTGTGTTTCATCAAGTTCAATGCCAAGAAAGCCCAGCCCCGCGCAAATCCGGCTCCGGATTACGGGTGCGTTCTCGCCGATGCCGCCGGCGAAGACGAGGGTGTCCAGGCCGCCCAGTGCTGCGGCAAAGCCGCCGATCCATTTCTTGACCTGATAACAAAAGAGCGCCACCGCTTCCGCCGCCCGCACATCTTCGGCTTCGTGATCCAGTAAGTCGCGCATATCGGCGCTCGTTTCAGAGATACCGAGCAGCCCGGACTCGAAATTGACCATCGTATTGAATTGTTGCGCGCTCATCTGTTCGGTGCGTGCCAGATACCAAAGCAGGCTGGGATCGAGATCACCGGCGCGGGTGCTCATCGGCACGCCGGCGGTTGGGGTGAAGCTCATGCTGGTGTCCAGCGATTTGCCCTCATACACCGCGGCCAGGCTGGCACCATTGCCGAGGTGGGCGAGGATCACGCGGCCTTGTGCCGCGGTCGGCCCGGCCAAGCGCGCCAGTTCGCCCAGCAGAAAGGCATAGGACAAGCCGTGAAAGCCATAGCGCCGCACCCCTTGCGCCTCATAGCGGCGCGGGATTGGCAACAGGCGCGCCACACGCGGCAGATCATGGTGAAACGCCGTGTCGAAACAGGCCACTTGGGGCAAGTCGGGAAACCGACGCTGAAACGCCTCGGTCAACTGGATCTCCTCCGGCAGATGCTGGGGATCGAAGGGGCTCAGTTGCCGCAACGCCTCGACCATGGCCGGGGTGATGCGCTCCGGCGCGCTGTAATGCGGCCCACCATGCACCACGCGATGGCCGACCGCGCTCAAGCCATCCTGCCCGCCACGTTCTTCGAGCCAATCCATCAGGGTGTCGACGGCGACCTTGTGATCGGTCATCTTCTGATTAGCCATCGTGTGATCCGGTGCTGTCACCGGCCGCGAAAAGCTCTCCGCGGCGGTCAAACCTTTCACCTGCATGGTGGCTTCCGGCTTACCAATCCCTTCAATACTGCCCTCTAGAATCTGTGTGAGCGAGTCACCGGCTGCGAAGAGCGCGAACTTGATACTCGACGAGCCGCCATTGACCGTTAGAATGTGTGGGATTGCTGGTTGCATAACGCTATCCTTCGTTAAGATGCCGTCGCGGAAAGGCGATTATGTTGCTTCACATCTGAGTTGATTCGTTTGATCTCTTCGCTTTTGTCGCCAACCGTGACAATGAGGGACTCTCGATGATCAATCCGCAAATCTGGTTCCTTGCCATCTATCCCTCGTATTAAGAATCTGCCTGAACATTTGGATAGATTCTGTCAACCAGTCTCCCTAGGGTCATGCCCTGAAAGACGATGGAGAAGACGACGATTATATAGGTGATCGTCACAATGGTGCTTCTCTCAGGCACAGCCGGAATAGACAGGGCAAGAGCCACTGAGATCCCGCCACGCAACCCACCCCAGGTTAGGATTCTGATGACTCCGGGGCTGAATGACCTGAATGCTCGCATGAAGAGTACGGCGCCCCCAACGCTCACCCAGCGAGCGAAGAGTGTGATTACGATCGCAACCAGTCCTGCAATCAGCAGGGCGCGTGTAAAGGGCATAACCAGCACCTCCAAGCCAATCAACATAAAGAGCAGCGCGCTGAGAATCTCATCCATCAACTCCCAGAAATCGTCGAGGCGCTTACGCGTATATTCCGACATAGCGAAAGCGCGCCCCTGGTTGCCGATCAGCAGACCCGCGACCACAATCGCAAGTGGCCCGGATGTGTGGATTCGGTCTGCCAGGGCATAGCCGCCCATGACCAGCGCCAAGGTAATAATCACTTCCACTTGATAGTTGTTGACCCGTTTGAGCATCCGATAGGCAAGCCCGCCGATTACCAATCCCAGCACTACTCCGCCAATCGCTTCCTCAAAGAAGAGCAGCGCTACCCTGCTCACAGTAATATCGCCGCCGCCCAACGCAAGCTCAAGCAGGATCAGAAACACTACGACACCGATGCCATCATTGAAGAGCGATTCTCCGGCAATTTTGGTTTCCAAACCTTTAGGTACGCCAGCGATCTTTAGGATGCCGATCACAGCCACCGGATCGGTCGGTGAGATCAGCGCCCCAAATAGTAGGCAGTAGATAAACGAAGTCGGAACATCCAGAAAATTTAGCACGATCCAGGTCAGACCACCCACAATGAAGGTTGAGGTAACAACACCGGCAGTGGCAAGCAGAATGATCGTCGATTTTTGACTTTTCAGATCAGCGAGCTTGATCTGCATGGCCCCAGCAAAGAGCAGAAATGATAACATGCCATGCAACAACGCCTGATTGAAATCGACTGTTTCCAGCATCCGCGCAACACCAATCTGGCCGATATCCATCCCGAGCCAGCCTAGCGCAACGAATCCCAAAGAGACAACCAAGGCGATGAACATCACCCCAATCGTGGTCGGCATGTGGAGCACGCGGTAATTGATGTAGCTGAACACTGCGGTCAACACCATCAATACGGCTGTTATTTCGAATATCGTCATAGTCGGCTCGTCAGTCGATGCACAAGTTGATAATGCAGGACAGTCATCGTTGCTCGGCTCACAGCCGCACCTACCACAATCTCTAACCTAATTTGTCATCACGGCCATCATTTTGATTTTTCAATGTACCGTTCATGCTCCCGATGAGTGATTATTTATAGCCGACTACCTTCGGTTTTGAGCCAACCTCGTTGCTGCCAGGCATTCAAATATCTGGGTTCCGGCCAAATTCCTTTGGGATTGAAATCAGCACATTCCACAGGAAAGATGCGCCCGCCCCGGTTAGATTGTGACCAGCCAAATTCGATCTCGCGGTCGCAGCCCGCACAATTCACATAAAACCTGTCGTTGCCCGGGTTGCTCTCTGGTTCATGGATTTCATACGCTTCCGGCCCAGAAGAAGAGAGATCCCTGGCATACTCAGCAAAATCCCATTGCTCACCTGTATCGGCTTTTTCTAGCTTTTTCTTGAATTCAAAGTGCCAGCGATGATCCGCGTCGAGTGGGCCCCATTCCTGCCAGTTTTCAGTGTCAGGCCCGGCCAGGATCGTCCAAAAGCGAAAAACGTTCAGATTATGGCTGCCGCAGGTTTTACAGGTGAAGGCCCAAAGTTTGTCATCATTCATGGTTGTATTTTTCTCTCGATTACTCATATCCAATTGCATTGATATGCTAGATTCCCCCTTATGGTTACGTCCCTATCACGTTGCCGACCGATTCAATTCTTGCTGGATCGCGGCAATGCGCTGGCGGTTGTCGGTTTCTGCCACATCCGGCGCTTCCTCTTCATGGGCGCGACGTTCGGTCACGTTCCACGCAAGTTGATCATGCCGTGATTTCAGTTCACGGCGCAGCAACTCATGGAAGGGTGTGCGGAGCGAATAGATGGTGCGCTGCACATCGTCTTCAACAGCCTGCAATCGATCTTGCTGCGCCTGTGGCAGTTGCTCCCGCCCTTCCTTTAGGTGATTGATGCGCGCCAATAAATCGCCGCCCGACATTTGCAGATTACGATTGCCGTCGGCTACTGAGACTATCACTGTGCGATAGACATCATGATCGACAATATACGCTTCCAATTCCTGTGCCATTGCCTCGATTTCGACAAGGTTATCGGCTAGTTTTTGTGCATTTGCATTGGTCATTTCAGTCATCGGACACCTCCTTTGTGAGGATGCTTTATCCTACAGTACAAATTTTTTAACCGCACTTGGTTTTCGAACGGGTTGTCAACTACTCGATCTGTCAGTTTTGTCGGTTGGTGAACAACCCTAGGTCGGGAAAACACGTTCCACCGCGTGTTTAAGATCGCCCAATGCCCGTTCGGCTGTCTCTTGCAGCGCGTCACGCGCGCCATTTTGCCCATTTTTGAAGGCGAGCAGCGTTTCGCCAGCCGTCGTTTCCAATGCGTGTAGCGTTTCTAGCTGCTATTGCACATCTGCGCCCCAGCCGTTTTTCCAGCTCGCCCTTTGCCTCACCCGGCCCCAAGATCAGGATCGAGTCGGCATCATGGATCGCGGCGACGACCTCGGCATAGTATTGGTGGAGATGTTCGCCAAAGCGGCGGTCGCGGCGAGCCTTCGGGCGAATGGGCCGAAAAGCGCACATGTTTCTCCACATCCGAGCTGATTCGTTTGATTTCTTCTCCGTCAGCAGCAACCGTGACGATCACAGCCTCACGATGGTCAATCCATAAGCCTAGTTCTTTTTTCATCACTCTCTCCTTG
The DNA here is from genome assembly GCA_038247295.1 of Caldilineales bacterium. Taxonomy (GTDB): domain Bacteria; phylum Chloroflexota; class Anaerolineae; order Caldilineales; family Caldilineaceae; genus JAPLGZ01. Next base: position 6,502 of record JBBRVA010000233.1, read on the forward strand.
ATTGCTTCAATCGGCCAAGATTAGCATCGAACAGTTTATACTTTATATTAGGTTACAAATTCCTCAAATGTATTGGCCATCAGGGAAGTTTACGACCTGACCACTTGGCTAGTTTTGGGTGCTTCGGCTCCGGTAATGGTTGAAAATTTATTCCGCCCTGGCCATTTCTTCCACCTGGGTGATGGGGTGCTTGGCGTCGGGGTCACGTTCGGCCTCTTTCTCCATCTGCGCCCACTGGGTGTAATAGTCGGGAAATTCATTGAGGTGTGCGCGCACAACTTTGCCGATCATGATCGGGTCGTCGCTGGCAAAACTCGTCACTGGGTTGTACGTGCCGTCGGCGAGTTCGGCGTTCAGGCCCAGGCGAAACTGTTTGACATCGAACTTTCCCCAGTCGATGCCCAACTTATCGCCAATGCTCTTAGCTTCTGCGAGCGTAAACGGTTTGCGTTTGGAATTTGATATCATGTTTTTCACTTTCAGTTTAGGCCAGCCATTTCAATACCTCGACGTTTTGCTGATCGACCAATTCGATTTGAATCCCTTTGAGCATGCCCAAACTTTCGGCGATCAAGCCATGTTCGGTGAGCTGCAAAATAGCTTGCTCGTGACCGGTGCATATACAGTGCGGCAAGTGAATCGTCGCCCGCAGATTGGCTAAACGAGGCGGGTTTTCTAGGGTATTAAACGTGATATCGACCGTCATGTTATGCGTATCAAAATTTAGGCGTTGGCAGTAATCTGCCACCGCCCCACCGATCGATGACCCCAGCGCGGCGATAAATAGTTCGGACGGCGTTGGCCCGCGGTCTTTGCCCCCCATCAGGGATGGCATATCAATCACCACGTTATGGTTACCTAGCTTGCTTTCAAAAAGCATGTCGTCCTTATAAGCGGTGGTTATCTTGCTCATCATTCTCTTCCTTTTCTAATCCTATTGTGTTAGAACTTGTGCACGGATTGGGGCTCCTCTACCTACGGCTATAATGATCATGGCCGCATGGGTGAAGACTTGTGCAAGGCCTGTCTGTAAATTTGTAACCCCTAATTTAGCTCAGTTCTGTGATCTGACGCGCCGGGGCCAATAAGGCATAATGAACTTCTTGGTCACCTGTTGTAAACCATTTTATGAAGCGTAACAGACCATCTTGAATCTCGATACCTGTAATATAGCCAGGATTGATGCAACTACCGGTGTTAAAATAGGCCGCATCGTCGCGATTGGGAAACATTGGTAAATGCGTGTGGCCAACAATAACCGGTTGTCGTCTGCTCCTAACCCAATCGATCATTTGTTTGGTCTGCTTTTGTTGCTGGCTGGCATACCAGCGCTCCCAGATGTTTGTCACAATGCGAATCAGTGTACGTCGCTGTTGCATAGCAATGGTGCTGGCCGCGCGACTCACGCGCTGCGGTCCCCGCTTTGCCGACCAGACAAGCTGTTGGGTGAGCAGACTTAGCTGATCGCACCAGAAATCGACCTGATGGCCATGGACAACAAAGAGCCGTTGCCCTGTGTGGATATAGCGCAAAACCAAACCTTCGCCAATCATCCACTCGCCTTTGTTTGTCCGATAATACTGGCGCCCCTGCACCTCATGGTTGCCGAGAATCAAATGTAGGCGGTCCTGCCGTTGGAACTGATGCAGCAATTCGAACACACGTGGATAGGCCTGTTCGATATCGCTGAAACGTGGGGTTTGCCACAAATCGTCGCCATCACCCAGTTCAATATAGGTAAAGCCAGCCGCCGCATAGTGTGACAGCGCATGCACGAATAAATCCTCGTTGGGGACAAATTCATCATGCATCCCGCGGTCGCCGCGATGGGCGTCGCTCAACAAAATAATCTTTGAACTATCATCGAAGGGTAATTCAGGCGCGCGCTTCAGGATCTGATCTAATCTGCGTTGGCCGGGGGCAAACCAGGACTGTGAGACGTTCCCTGGCTCTCTTCGCCACTGTTTACAGCCGCCCAATAACGGATTGGCTAGCGCCATGACTTGGTTTCTTTCTACACTATTTGGGTGGTTAGGATCGCAACGGTTTATCTGGTGTGAAGGAAACCCATGTCCACGGTGTGCCGATGCGCACGAGTAGAAAGCGATCCAGGCCGTACCAACCGGCCACTTTCCAGGCTAATACCAACAAAATGGCCAGTGTAAACAGCACTGCATTGGTGCTGGCGGCCCCGGCCATGATAAAGTTCCAGTTTAGCAACGCACCCCCAAAGGCAGCCAGGCCGACAAATGCGCCTAGAATCAACGCCACCCCAATCACCAGTTCGCCAAAAGTGATTACTTTGGCAAACCAGGTATACCAGCCCTGATCCAGCATAAGTTGAATAAAGTCGCGATACCAATCGTAGGCGATGGGCGCTTTGCCCGTGTCTGGGATCTTGACGGCATTGGTCCAGAAGCCTTTGAGTGCATCGCCAGTTTGCACCCAAGCTGGGTTGTTGAATTTGCCCCAGCCGGCCGTTAACCATTGCCATCCCAAATAGACGCGGATGATGAGCCACAGCCAAGACAGACGCGTGCTACTAAACAGCAGCCGGGCCAATGGCGGGTCGCTGATGAATACGTCGCCCTGTTGATTGACAAGCGGTTGATTGGCCACGGCTGGCTTGAGCGCTGGTTGAGAAGACATGTTGGATTTTCCTTTTGAGATAGAGTTTGCAGACGAGCCGGCAAACCTAGGTGAACGCTAAAAGATAGAGCCGCAATCAATGACAGCCCCGAACATCAGGGTTGCTCGGGGCTGGGTTACGCTAGCGAACTGCACCGCAGCGGAACAAATTCACAATGGCGAGCAGAATCACGGCGCCCAGCAACGAGACTAACCGCGAGGCTATGCTGAAGTTACTCTGGTTGATGGTGGCTATGCCAAAAAGCGGACTCAAAAACATGCCGGCGAGGAAAGCGCCCACGATGCCCACGACTATATTCATGAGCGTACCCTGTTGCGCATCCGTGTGCATAATGATACTGGCAAGCCAGCCCAAAACACCGCCCAGGATGATCTATATGAGAAAGTTAATCATGGTTTGTTGCGCCTTGGAATGTTGAAAGTAAGGTTATTGAGTTGATAACGCTGATGACATGATCAGTGATATCAGCAGCGCTAATTACGGCTTGCCCTTAGCGCTTGGCCGCATCTTTGATGTGATCCGCCGCCGCCTTGAGGTTCACTGCGGCGGCATTCAGATCGGTTTTGGCGTCCTCAACCCGCTCCGTCTGTTTTTGCGCAAATTTATTCCATTCAGTTTGGGCTTGTTCTTTGGTATAGCCATAGCGCTCCTGGAGCGCACCCTGCATCTTGTCCACATTGCCGTCGGCTTGCAGCAGGTCGTCGTCGGTGAGCTTGCCAAAAGTTGTCTTGATATTGCCGCGCAGTTGTTTCCATTTGCCTTGGAAGGTATCGCTGTTCATGTAGTTGTTCTCCGATTGTTTGAAAGGACGATATTGAAGACCCAACTTTCGTTGGGTCTATTCGGCTAAGTCACGCGTATCAAAGTTCAGCTACTATTGTTGACGCTGCGCTTTTACCACCCGTACGGCATTTTCGTATGAACGCGCGGCCTGCAGGCCAATCAGGTCTGGATTGTCTGTTACGATCCAGGCATGGTCA
>JBBRVA010000234.1:0-10114 GCA_038247295.1 Caldilineales bacterium
GCCAACGCCACCGGCAGTGACGTCGGCACCCTCGGCTTCACGGGAATACGCGTTGATAAAGAGGAAAAGGCGCTGGGTTTCCGCATCGGCATGAACCCGCTGAGCTTTAGCACCGCCGGCGAAGTGATCAGCTACACCTACGCGATCAGCAACGAAGGCAATGTATCACTGCCCGGCCCCTTCACGGTCAAGATCGACGGTCTTGATCCGATTACACCCTGTGGCAACGGTCCGCTGGCGGTGAGCGCACACACAAGTTGTACCAGCACCTATGTCGCGACCCAGAACGATGTCGAGGGCGGTTCACTGCCCCCCTATCTCGGCACGGCGCAGACCGATGGCGCGACCTCGGCCAACTTCGGCGTCACCGTACCCGGCGCAACCGGTGATCTGCTGCTGCGCACCGTGGCCACCCCCACCATCTACAGCCGGCTGGGGGAGGAGATTGTCTATCAATACACGATTACCAATACGAGCGCGGTTACCCTCACCGGCCCCTTCAAGGTGATGGATGACCAATTGGGGAACGTTATCTGTGGTGACTTCGACTTGGGACCGGGTCTGGCCGCGACCTGTCTCGGCGTCCGCGAGATCGACCAGGATGATCTGGGGCGCAGCGTGATCACGAACAATGCCGTCGCCCAGGGCAACGATGCAGTCTCGCAAAATGTCCGTTCCGCGGTCAACGCGGGCAGCCGCGCCCTGCTACTCACCCGTGAAGCAACGCCGCAGAGCTACAACAAAATCGGCGATGTCATCACCTATCGGTATACTGTTCAGAACAGCTCCGACGTTACCGTTGATGGCCCCTTTACTGTCGTCGATGACCAAGTAGGCACCAGTACAGCCTGTAGCACGGAACCACTTGCCCCTGGTACGACCACTAGCTGCACGGCCTCACACACCGTCACCCAGGCCGATCTGAATGCCGGTTCGATTACGAGCAAGGCCTTTGCCACCGGCGACGGTGCGACCTCGCCACCGGTCACCTTGACCGTATCGGCGCAAGGGGTCGCCAACCAAGCGCCGACCGCGGCCAATGATCAGGCCACGACCAAACCCGGCGTTGCGGTGACGATCAATGTCACCGCCAATGACAGCGACCCGAATGGCGATACCCTAACCGTGACCATCCTCACCCAGCCGAGCAACGGCACGGCCACGGCGAGTAATAACCAAATTGTCTACACATCAAATGTCGGCTTTACAGGTAATGACAGCTTCACCTACCAAGTAAGTGATGGTAAAGGCGGCGCTGCCACGGCAACCGTGACCGTGACGGTCAGCGAGAACGCCAACACGACACAGCAGATCTATCTGCCATTGGTCAACCGCTAGGTTTTGTAAATTAAACTGTGACAGGTAGTGCCGGTTGAGTAGGCTGCGGTTTTTTGCAGTCGTATCGAAACCAAGCGGACCGCTCACTCTGGTTTCGATACGTGCGGAAACTACCCCGCACTACTCAACCGCCGTTCACTGATAGAAACCAACCTGTCAGAACTTTTTTACAAAACATGAGTGTTTTGTAAAAAAGTTCTGACAGATGATATTCCGCTGAACGAATGACCTTGTTCCTATGGAAGATTACGAAAACAATTGGGGAAACGGAGGCTGAGCTTCGTCCTGTTTAATTTCTTAATCCCCTAACGGGACGAAATCGCGCTGGCCTGCAATGTTACACGTCTCAAACAGTGCGAACGATCACAAATTAGGAGATAGGCCCTGTGCACAACCCACGCCGCGTCAAACAATTCTACCGCGTACTGGTCCTGGTGCTGCTGGCATCGCTGCTGCCGGTCGCGCCCATGCCGACCACCCCGATCCGCGCCGCGCCGGCGGCCCCCGATTTGGTGACCCTCGACACGGTAGCGACCCGGCTGGCGACGTTGCCCACCGGGCTAGCCGGCATCATGGCCGACGCCGTGCCGGAGACCTTCATTTATCTGCTGGGCGGCTACCGTACGGAAGCCGCCCAAGGGGGCGGGATAGTGAAAACGCTCTCCCGTGACATCTACCGCTACGATGCCGTGCTCGACCATCTGGCCGCGGTCGATGAGTTGCCCACGGGCTGGCGCTGGCCGCCCACGTCTATGTGCCCACCGAAGGGCTGATTTACCTCTTCGGCGGCATCGAGGAAGACGGCAACGGCCAACCGCTGCCCAGCGCGGCGATCCGCACCTATCGGCCGGCCACTGGCGAAGTAACGACGCTGGCCGCCAACTTGCCCAGCGCACGGGCACGCGCATCGGCCGTCTACGTGGCGGCGTTGCAGCAGGTTTTTCTCGTCGGCGGTGTGGCCGGCTCCGATCCGAATGGCGCGTCGATCACAGCGGTTCTGACCTTTGACCTGGCAACCCACACGCTGTCGGCGAGCGGGATCAGCTTGCCGACTAACGATCCCATCAACCGCTGGGGAACCGCCTACTACATCAAGGAGACCGCACCGCTTGACGCCGAACTGCCGAATAGTGTGACGGCTCCTCACATTGCCACGCAATTGACCAATTACATCCTTGTCCTCGGCACGCACGCCACCTTCCTCTTCAGCCCGAGTACGGGCCAGACGCTCTCCCGCAACGAGGTGGCGCCCGCAGGTGTATTGGCTGCGGCCACAGCGCTTGTGCCGACGCGCATGCGCATCTGGTCTGCCGGTGGCTTTGACACAACCGCCGACGGCACCCCCTGCTATGCATGGGATGTGCGCACCCTTGATCCCCGGCTCTATTCAGCCGATCCGCAATATGCCAGCGCCACCGATTACCAGGGCGGGATCGCGACCAAGGCGCAGGATCCCCAATTTACCACCCAAACGCAGAACGACGGCGCCGCGGTCTATCTACCGGCGCTGGATCGGGTCTTTCTCTTTGGCGGCTTTGTGGCGCAGAATCCGGTGAATGGTACGAACTGTCTCGCTTTGGGCACGGTTGGCGCGTGGGAAGAGACGCCTGCCCCTGGCCAATATAGCCCAACCATTTCCAGCATCAGCCCCGCCTATCAAGACGAGGATGAGTGGACCACACGCCCCGCACCCACCGGAGCATCCACGATACCACGCGAAACGCCGGTGACCATCGCGTCCCTCTCGACCGCCCCGGCAGTCGGCCAGCCGGTTACCCTCACCTTTACTGGCAACACCTACCTTGGCTTCGAAAGCGTCGGCCAGGAATCACGCGCCTACTATTACGCGGTCTATTTGCAGACGGCGTTCCGCGTCGACGGTGACCTCGATGAATTACAAACCCGTTTCCTCGCCATGACCACCGATGCCGCAGAGCTTACGGTCACGATACCCAAAGATCTCGCGCCGGGCGCGGATAAGCGCATGATGGCCTTCTGTCTGGTCAACACCTGGCGTCTGACGCCGCCCAACTGCCGTGAAACCGCGGTGACGCTGCGGCCCGGTGGCCTTACCGGCACCATCGTGCGCGCCGGTAGCCTCCCCGTAACAGGTGCAACCGTCGAACTGCGCGACGACACCGGCGAACTGCTCGACCGCCAGAGCACCGACGCCCAAGGTAAGTACGCCTTCTGCAAAAATAGCGCCACCCCCAAATGCCTGGCCATCGGCGATTACAGTCTCGATATCTGGAAGGATTTCGACCGCACCGAGCGCATCATCTACGTGCCCATGCGTGATGGTGCAACGGTGGCCGCCGACCAGGTAACCGATCTCACCACGACATTGGAGACGACGCCGATCCCAGGGCCCACGATCAAGACGATGCAAGCCAGCCTGGGCATGGGGAGTGGGCGTGAGATTGGCACCTTTATGTCGTTCACTAACCTCACCGGCGTTAAGACGCCCGCGGTGATCAACAGCTTCACCGTCGAGACGCTGGAATTTACCCCGCCCTCGGCCACCGATCCGCTGCCCACCCAAAAGGTGACCTTTGAACTGAACGGCGAAATCCGCAACGGTTTGCCGGTCGTGTTTGTCGACGTGCGCGGTTCGGGCGCGCCGGCCAGCGCAACGCGCAAAGGTTGGCGTGCCGACTTTGACATGAGCAAACTTGCGTCCGGCCCAAACACGTTGCGTGTGACCGCCACCGACGATGGCAACGTGACCGGCGCACCGCGCGAATTCATCATCAACGCGATTGCCGCCAAACCGCTGGATGCCAGTTGGGTCTTTGCACCGGACGGTGCCACTTGGGATCGCAGGCACGAAACCTATACATTGCGGGCGCTGATGCCCAAGATCCAGGCACTGGGCACGACCCTACGCTGGCCAACACCGCCGGCACCGTCCCCCCATGTCATCGACATTGCCGGGCTGATCGATCTGCATAGCCAAGCGCGCGCCGATCTGGAAATTATTGAGACCTACAACATCAACGGCAAGTGGGATGCCGAGGGCAACGGCGCGATTCTCTTGCAGATTTTGAGTGCTGATCCCGAAGAATTTTTGGTGGTAGAAGACTTTGAGGTCACGCCCACCTACCAGGACAAGCTGCTCTTTAATGTCAGCTCAAGTTTTATCGACGAACTGAACACCGCCGAGCAAATCTCCACCGCGTTGCGCAACCAGTTCACTGCAAAAGGTTATCCCCTCACGGCCGCAGCCAAGGTGGAAGTTGGACAAGAAGACAGCCGGTGGATGATCCGCGATGCCAATAGCCGCTATATCATCTTTCGCGAGAACCAGCGACTGGATGTCTTCCAACTGCTGGACAATCTAGGGATCAAAACGTACCGCGTCCAGTCTAGGGCGATCAGCCTCTGTAACTTCGCTGAGAGCATCGTCCCCGAGGGGCTGCTCAACGAACCAATCCTGGCCGGGATGGAAGCCTACTCGCAAGCCAAGAAGTTGAAGGAAGCGGAGGAGAAGAAGCGGCGCGAGGAAAAGGAGAAGAAAGAGGGCGTCAAGAAGCCCAAGGAGAAGAAAAAGAAAGATAAAAATGGCAAGGTCGACTTCAGTGAGGTGCTCTCGCTCTGTGGCGAATGGATCCCGCTCTTCCGCATCGGTGGGCCGGAGATCAGCGTCTTTGGGGCGACGGTGCGCCCACCCGGCATTGGCGTCGAGGGCATGTTCGACGGCAAGATGTGGCTACAGGGCATCATCAATGGCCAAGATTGGACCTTCGATGAGTTGCGCATTGTGCCACGCGCCGAGGTGAGCGTAAAAGCGGAAGCCTCGTTCGAGCTTGACGTGATCTTTGTCACCGCGGGCGCCGGCGTCATGGTACTCGGCAAGCTCAGCTATGACCAGCCGATTTCGGTCATCCTCAACCCGGAACCAAAGGTCAGCGTGGTTCAGCCCTGCTTCAAAGCGGATGTCGATGCGAAAATTTGGGCCGCCTACGAGATCGATTTGGGACTTTGGTCGGAAGGGGACAGTTGGGAAGAGCGACTGCCCTTTGATCTCCACTATCAGACGGGGGATTGTAAATATTCACCCGCAGGGGTGCAGGCAGCCAATGCCGACGAGACGAATTCACCGCAGGTCATCATGCCGGCCTCCCGCCCGCCCAACGTGATGCCCGCCCCGGCTGTCGCCATCGCCGGCGATGGCGGCGCGCTGAAACTCTGGGTCGAGGATACGACCGTCGGTGAAGGCACGCCGGACGCGGTCTTGATGTATGAGTACACTGACAGCAACGGCAACCAACAACGGGGCGTCGTCTCTGCCAATGGCCACCACGATCCGGTCGTCACCTTCCTGGGCAATGACAAGGCGCTGGCGGTCTGGACAGAAGTCACCATGCCGCCGGGGGTAACGCCGACCGGGATCATGGATCTGCTTGTGCATCAGGAGCTGTATGCCGCTACCTGGGAGCGCAGCACGAACAGTTGGAGCGCGCCGCAACGCCTGACCGATGACCAGGTCAGCGATGGCCGCCCCCAACTGGCTGCGGCAGCAAGTGGCAAAGCGCTGTTGGTCTGGGCACGCGACGCCGATGGCAACCCCACCACGCGCGGCGATCTGCAAATTGTCGCCCGCCAATGGAATGGCACAGCCTGGGACCCGGCGCAGGTCATCGCCGATGATCCCCAAAGTTCGGACGCCGGACCAGCCGTCGCCTATGCGCCGAACGGGACAGAGGCCTGGGTCACCTGGGTGCGCGACCATGATACCGACTACCGGACGAATGGCGACCGTCGTCTCAACTACGCGATCTGGAATGGCAGCAGTTGGTCGGCCGCGGTGGAACCTGCAAGCTGGCCAGTCGGTGTGATCGAGGGCAGCCTGGCCTTTAGCAGTCGCAGCAGCAAACCGCTGGTAGCGATGACCGCGCTCCAGCCACAGGCCGGCGCGACCGAGGCCACGATCAGCGCCGACGCCATGCGCCTCTACGCGGCGTGGTGGGGGCCGGCCGCAATCGACTGGGATGTGCAGTCGCTGGGCGGCACGCGCGGTGAGTGGCCCCAGGCCATGACCTACACCGACGACCACGCGTTGATCATGTTGCGCAGCTTTGGCGGCGGCGAGCTGGATGGCCCCGCCAATACGAGCGGGCAGATCGGCGTGGCCGCTGGTCTGCTGGGTGACACCACGGCCCATTGGGCACCGCCTGGCGCGCTCACCAATAATGCAGAGACGCTCTGGCAGCTCGCCTCGGTGACCTTGCCCGCCAACGCCGGCGGCAACGCCAACGGTATGGTCAGCTTCACCGGTGTGCGCGATGTCAACGCGACCCGCAATACGACTCTGGGCGCCGAGGTCCAGGCCAGCCAGGCCAGCCAGGTGTGGGCCGTGGGCGCGGTTGCGCCAATCACCATGATGGGCGATCGCCAGGCGCGGATCTTGGGGGGCAATGCAACGACCGGCATCTTTGATTTTAGCGACCCAATGGCCGGCATCGACCCGCTGATCAAGCGCGTCACCCTCTCGAATCCTTATCCGGCGGCAGGTGAAATCGTGACCGCCACCATTGAGATCTACAATGACGAGTTGCGCCCCATGGGCTCGACCGGCGAAGACCAATTGCGGGTGGCCTTGCGCCGCTGCGAGCCGCTCTACCACTGCGAAACCGAGGCGATTGCCAATGCCACCTACAACGGCGAGTTGCTCTTTAACGAGACGATCACGCTGACGTTGCCCTATCGCAGCTCCGGTCGCCCCGAGTATCTCGATGCGATCATCTTTCCGCACCCAAACGATCTGGACACGTCGAACAACCGCTTTGAACTGATCGCGGGCCGTCTTACCGACGCGCCGCAGATGGTGCGGGCAAGTGAGGCCGCGGGCCGGATCAACGTGAGTTGGCGACCGCCAGCCAGCGTCACGGCGACCAATGATACCATGCGCTACTGGATCTATCGCGCACCGACCGCCACGGGCCCGTGGACGCTAGTTGGGCAGACGGCTGAGTTAGCGTTCTGGGAACTCGCACCAGGGGATGGCAGCGATGTCTACTATGCCGTGCGCGCCGCCGACGGCCAGCAGCATCTGTCCGAACCGAGCACAGCGGCCACCACCAAACGACACATGCCAACGGCCAATGACGACGCGGCCGCCACCGACCAGGACGCGCCCGCGCTGATCGATGTGCTGTACAATGACGTGGACCTGGACGACGACCTGCTGACCATCACCGACATCACCCCACCCAGCCACGGCACGGTCACCAACGAAGGCAGCCGTCTAATCTACGCCCCCACCCCCGGCTACACCGGCACCGACAGCTTCACCTACACCATTACCGATGGGGACATTGCCGGTGGGGGGGACGGCAGCGCCAGCGCCACCGTTGCGATCATGGTCTATCCCGCCCGGCCACAGCTCTCGATCAGCGATGTCACAGTAAGTGAGAGTGCAGGGGTTGCCATGCTCACCGTGACGGCCAGCCGCGCCGTCGATGCGGAGGTAACCGTGGAGTTCCGCACCACGGATGATAGTGCGCGGGCGGGCAATGACTTTGCGGCCACAAACGGCACCGTGACCATTCCCACCGGCAGCCGCACCGCCACGATCAGCGTACCGCTTATCGGCGATCCAGCACAGGAGGCGACGGAGCAATTCTTCGTCTTCCTGAGCAGCCCACGCAACGCCAGCGTCGCCCACGGCCAAGGCATTGTCACGGTGACCGATGCATCGATCACCAACCAGCCACCGAGCGCCGGGGACGATCAGGCCACAACCGGGCCAGGGGTCGCGGTGACAATTAACGTCACCGCCAATGACAGCGATGGCGATGGTGACACGTTAACGGTGACCATCCTCAACCCGCCGGCCAATGGCACGGCTACGGTAGACAATGGCCAGATCATCTATACACCAAACGCCGGCTTCAGCGGCAACGATAGCTTCACCTACAACGTGAGTGACGGCAAGGGCGGCAATGCCACCGCCACGGTGACGGTGACCGTTAGCGGGGGTGCTAGTACCGACCAGCGGATCTATCTGCCGGTTGTCAGTCGTTAGTAATTCTCGTTCCGTCGGAGACCGGCGGAACGCCGTCCAGACGCGCCGCGTCACCAGCGACACGGCGCGTCTGGACGACATAACCACACAGCGCATGGTTACGAGTAATTGAGGATATTCCCGCAATAAAGGAACGCTACTATGCCTAAAGTCCAAAGCCGACCCGGCACCCACCGGGTCGCCCTCCCCTGGCGCCAACGCACGACAGGCTATGCCGCGAATACAACCTATGTTGACGCCACACCGACCGCGGCGGAACGCTATTACGCGGTCGAAGCCTATGATGAACTCCATCGCGCCTCGGCCAAAACTGTGGTGACGTTGGCCCGCTTTACGCCGGTGGCACTGGCGGATAGTGCCGTCGTCGCGCACAATACGCCAATGGTCGTCGATGCGCTGGGAAATGACAGCGACAAGGATGGCGATCCGTTGGTGGTCACCGCCTTTACCCAGGGGCAGCATGGCACGGTTACCACCAACGGCAGCCGCCTCATCTACACGCCGCAGCCCGGTTACACGGGGAGTGACAGCTTCGGCTACACGGTCTCTGATGAAAAAGAGGGTGCCGCGGCCGCAACGGTAACGGTGCAAGTGCAGCCGGCCCCGCCCACGCTCTCGATCAACGATGTGACGGTCAACGAAGCGGCCGGCGAAGCGCTCTTTACGCTCACCGTGGACCGCATCCTTGATGTCAACATCGATGTTACTGTTCAAACGAGCAACGGCAGCGCCACCCAACCAGGCGACTACCGGCCAATCAGCGACACGGTGACGATCAAGAGCGGCACGACAACGGCGTTCTTCGCCATCCCGATCACCGATGATCAGGTGGCCGAGCGCGATGAGACCTTCACGGTGACGCTGAGTCAGGCGGTTCACGCTACTTTGGCTGATAGTCAAGGGGTGGCGACGATTGTCAACGATGATGCGGGGGAAGTTGTGGCGGCGGATCAGCGGCTTTATCTGCCGTTGATCAATCGGTAGGGCGTACGATACGCGCGGATGATCAACTACGTCTAACATAAGCCGGGCGGGCTATGGATCAAGGCGGCTCCGCAGGTTGTTTGTCATCTGCACTACGGCGGACCAATCAAAAAAATCCATCGCATCGCCCATCTCTCCGCGCTGAAACCGCTGAAAAAACTCAGCGGACGTCATCTCATACTGAGCTTCAAATTCAGCGAGTTCAACCGCAAAACCCGCCAACTTGCGGCGAGCTTCGGTAATTTCATGCTCATAAAGCTTATCAATCGTCACGGCCACGAGCGAGCTGGTTAAGCCCATGCGCTCAAGTTGTGCCAACCGTTCCAGTCTTTCCGCCGTGGCAAGCGCCGGCTGCGTACCATTTACCACTGTCGTTGTCATCATGCCCATTCCTTGTTGAATCCGAAAACCGTTTGTTGCGCCCATTATACATCGAAATTGACTGATGATCACAGCCGATTTGCAAACCAAAACCGCATAAGGACAAACGCGCGACAATTCATTGCAGATCGAGCGTACACCACCGTTGACAAGCTGAATCACCACCCAGCATAATCGACCACGACAACGCTGCCGGTACCTAGCTCAACGTGGACCGGGCGCGGGATCAGGTCCGTGTTTGCGCTAGTACACTTGGGCGTAAGTAAGACAGTGAATCAGTAGGACAGTAGAACAGTGTTTGTACTGTCTCACTGTCCTACTGATTCACTACTGATTCACCGGAGAATAGTATGGTTATTTCCGCCCAAGTGTACTAGATATGCC
>JBBRVA010000235.1:0-10114 GCA_038247295.1 Caldilineales bacterium
TGACACCTGGCGCCACGCCGAGTTCGAGCCGTATAAAGCCACCCGCGACATCATGCCCAGCGACATGCGCAGCCAGATTGCACGCATCCAAGAGCTGTTGCATGCCTTTAATATCCCGATTGTCACCTATCCCAACTACGAAGCAGATGATGTGCTGGGCACACTGGCCTGCCAAGCGGCAGCCCAAGCAACCGATGTCCTCATCCTCACCGGTGACCGCGATATGTTCCAGTTGGTCAGTGAGCGGATCAAAGTGCTCTACACGGCCGGTGGTCCCAACCCGATCACCAGCGTCTATGGGCTGGAAGAAGTACAAGAGCGCTATGGTCTGACGCCGCAACAATTTATCGACTTTAAGGCGCTCACCGGTGATACTTCCGACAACATCCCAGGTGTGCCCGGCGTGGGTGATAAAACCGCATCCCAGTTGCTCAAGGATTTCAAGTCGCTTGAGAATCTCTACACGCACATCGAGGATATCAAAGGGGCCAAGACGCGTCAGAACTTAATCGATGCTCGCCCACAGGTAGAGCGTAACAAGCGCTTGGTTACGATTGTCACCGATCTTGATCTGGCCTATGACGCCGAAGGGTCGCGTCTGCGCGACTACGAGCAGACAAAGGTGATGACGATCCTCAATGAGTTGGAATTTCGCAGCCTGATCAAAGATTTGCCCGAATCCCTAGCGGCGGATATTGCCGGCACCACGGTCGAAGATAAGCAAGATAGCGGCCAAATGGCGCTCTTCAGCATCGGTGACGGCCCCGCCACCATTGCGTCGGTAGGGTCAAATAGCCAATATATTTGTGCGCAAGATGAAGCCGCTTTGCAACAGGTGGTAGCCGCCCTCGCAACCGCCGAACGCATCAGCTTTGATGTCGAAACCACCAGCACGGATGCCGTTCGGGCCAAACTGGTGGGGTTGGGTGTGGCTTGGGCGCCAGAAAAGGCGGCCTACATCCCGATTGCCCACGGTGAAGGTCAACAATTATCCTGGGACGTGGTCAAAGCGGCGCTGCAGCCGTTCTTTGCCAATCCCGATCTGCCCAAGATGGCGCACAACAGCAAATATGATCTCACCGTTCTGTTGCAACATGGCATGCAGGTGGCAGGCCCGATCCACGACACCATGCTCATGGCCTGGCTGCTTGATCCGGGCAGCCGTGCGATTGGGTTGAAGGCGCAAGCGGCCGCCAACTTGGGCTGGCAAATGACCGATATCAGCGATTTGATTGGCAGTGGGCGCAAACAAGTCACCATCGACCAGGTCGCGATTGACAAGGTCGGCTTCTACTGTGGCGCCGATGTGGATGCGACGATCCAGCTCTATGATTTGTTGGCGCCACGCCTGCACACTGAAGGCATGTGGGATCTTTACACGAATATCGAAATGCCGCTCATCCCTGTGCTTACGGCGATGGAACTGGCCGGCATCCAGTTGGATACCGCATACTTGGCCGAAATGTCCGGCCGGCTCGGTCAACGGCTCACCGAATTGCAAGAAGAGATGTTTGGCATCGTCGGCCATCCATTTAATCAGCGCAGTACGCAACAAATGAGCCAGGTGCTTTTCCAAGAGATGAACTTCCCCACTAAGGGCTTGACAAAAACCAGTTCTGGGCAGATCAGCACGGCGGTGTCGGAGCTAGAAAAATTATCGGCGATGAGCCACCTCCTGAGCGACGCGCAGAAACGCATGTTGACGATTATCTTTGAGCAGCGTCAACTTGAAAAATTGCGCGGTACTTATGTCGATTCGCTGCCAGCGCAGGTGAACCCACAAACCGGGCGGTTGCATACCAGCTTCAACCAGGCGGGCGCCTCGACCGGCCGCATGAGCAGCAGTGATCCAAATTTGCAGAATATTCCGATTCGCACGGAGCTTGGCCGCGAAATCCGGCGCGCCTTTGTCGCACCACCCGGCTGCATCCTGCTTTCCGCCGACTATAGCCAGGTGGAATTGCGTATCCTCGCCCACGTAGCGCAAGAAAAGACGCTGCTCGACGCTTTCCAGGCCGACCAGGACATTCATGCCGTCACCGCCGCCCTCCTCTTCAATGTGCCAATTGAACAGGTAACGCGTGATCAGCGTGGGCTGGCCAAGACGATTAACTTTGCGACCATTTATGGTTCCAGTGCCTTTGGCATCAGCTCACGTACGGAGATGGACCAGAAACAGGCGCAGCAGTTCTTAAATCAATACTTTATCACCTATCCCCGCATCCGAGACTACATTGGTAACACCTTGGCAATGGTGAACGCGGAAGGCTACGTGCAAACTCTGTTAGGCCGTAAGCGCTATTTCCCCGAGTTGAAAGAGGCCCGTCTGCCCTATAGCCAGCGCCAGGCGGTTGAACGCGCTGCCATCAACGCGCCCATTCAGGGCACGGCAGCGGACATTATGAAAATCGCCATGATTCGGCTATACGAAAAACTGCAAGCGGGTGGCTTCCAGGCCCGCATGCTTTTACAGGTACATGATGAATTGGTGCTAGAATTGCCCCAAGAAGAGCTAGCCGAGATTGTCCCACTTGTGTGCGAAGTAATGGAATCTGCCTACACACTCGATGTGCCCCTGCGCGTGGATGTCGAGGCTGGTCCCAACTGGTACGATCAAGAAAAAGCTGGTTAATTCATGCTCAAAGATACCGTCAAACAATTAGTCGAACAGGCCCTGACTGCTGCCCAGGCGGCCAATACATTACCACCGTTCGACCTGCCCGTCGTTGATATTCAGCGCCCCAAGCAGGCAGAACATGGCAATTACAGTACGAATGTGGCGATGGTCGCTGCTGCCGCGATACGAAAATCGACGGGACAGAACAGTAACCCGCGCCAAATTGCGCAGGCGATTGTCGACCATCTCCCCGCGAACGACCTGTTGCGTGCGGCGGAATTGGCTGGCCCCGGCTTTATCAATTTGCGCCTCGCTGACCCTTGGTTGCAACAACAAGTTGCCACGATTATCCAGGCTGGCGCTCAGTTTGGCAATATCAACCGGGGTCAGGGCCAATATTGGCAGGTCGAATTTGTCAGCGCCAATCCCACCGGCCCGATCCACTATGGCGGCGCGCGCAATGCAGTGTTGGGCGACACGTTGAGCAATGTGCTTGAAGCGGCAGGATATCGTGTCCAACGTGAATTCTACGTCAACGACCGCGGCACCCAATTTGAGGCGTTTATTGCCACCCTTTATGCTCGTTACGCGCAAAAATTAGGTCAAGCCGAGCCCGTACCAGAAAATGGCTACCAGGGCGAATACATTTTTGACTATGCGCAAACTGTAATTGATCAGTATGGTGATCGTTTTCTCAAGCTGGATCGCCAGGCTGCGCTGTTCGAGTTAAAGCCGATTGGCCACGCATTGGTTATTTCAGCATTACAAGCGGAGTTGGCACGCATTGGGGTACAGTTTGACAACTGGTTTAGCGAGCAAAGTCTTTACACAGAAGGGTTGGTTGACCAAGCGCTGGCCTATCTCGATCAGCGCGGCGAACTTGAACGGCGTGATGGTGCAGTCTGGTTTACGGCCAGCAAATATCCCAAGAATGACAAAGACGAAGTCGTAATCCGCTCGAACGGCATGCCGTCCTACTTTGCCAGTGATATTGCCTATCATTACGACAAGTTTGTCCGGCGCAACTTCGCTCATGTCGTCAATGTCTGGGCAGTCGATCATCAAGGGCATGTCCCGCGCATGGCAGCCGTCATGCTGGCGTTGGGTCTCGATCCGGCACGCCTAACCATTTTGATGTACGATCTGGTGAAGCTGGTGCGTGACGGCAAAGAAGTCAAGCTGAGTAAACGCGCCGGCAATCTGGTGACGATCAACGACGTGGTCGACGAGGTAGGGGCGGATGCGTTGCGCTTTAATCTGCTCACCCGTAGCCCAGAGAGCACGATTGAGTTTGATTTGGATCTGGCCGTCGCAACCACGAATGAAAACCCAGTTTTTTATGTCCAGTATGGGCATGTACGCATCTGCTCGATCCAAACGAAAGCAGCCGGTGAAGGCTTTGTTATAGAAACACTCAATCCGGCGCAAGTGCAGCTCGATCTGTTGACGCATCCGGCCGAATTGACGTTGATTCGCAAATTACTCGAGTTGGAAGAACAGATCGAGGTGGCGGTGGAGAAGCTTTCCCCACACAACCTGACGCATTATGCCATTGATTTAACCAAAACCTTTACGGCTTTTTATCGTGACTGCCATGTCATCGATGCAAACAACCGCCCGCTTAGCGAGGCACGGCTGTTATTAAGCCAGGCGACGCGGCTTGTTCTGGCCCGGGTGCTCGGTTTGATGGGTGTCAGTGCGCCAACGAGTATGTATAGTGAGTCGCTTGCAGTAGCTAGTACAGTAGGGCAGTAAGACAGTGGGTCAGTACGTGTATCCCACTGTACTACTGGTCACTTAACCTTTTATCCAACATCGAACTAGATTGTCAGAGATCATGAGCCAAACTTTTAAAGTCCTTGTCAGCGATGCGCTGGCCGAATCTGGATTGGCGCCGCTGCGAGCCGCGCCGAATCTCGAACTTGATGTCCGCACCGATCTTACCCCCCAACAATTAATTGAGGTGATCCCCGCCTATGACGCGTTGCTCGTGCGCAGCAGTACCAATGTCACTGCCGATGTGATCCATGCCGGCAAACATCTGCGCGTCGTTGCACGCGCTGGCGTCGGGGTAGACAATATTGATATCAACGCCGCCACGCAGGCAGGCGTGATTGTGGTCAATGCGCCGACGGGTAACACCGTGGCCGCGGCCGAACATTCGATTGCGATGTTGATGGCGGGTGCGCGCAGCATTCCGCAGGCCGATGCGCATGTGCGTTCTGGTCAATGGAAACGCGCCCAATTTGTCGGCACCGAAGTGCGCGACAAATTGCTTGGCACCGTTGGCTTGGGTCGAGTGGCACAAGAAGTCGCCCGCATGGCGCAAGGGTTGGGCATGCGCGTGATCGCCTATGATCCCTATGTAACGGAAGAATATGCGGCCCAACGGGGCGTTACCCTGGCGGATTTGGATACGTTGCTCGCCCAGGCGGATTTTGTTACCTTGCACGTGCCTTTGACACCCCAAACCCGCCATCAAATCAATCGCGAGCGGCTGCTGCATATGAAGCGCGGTGCCTTTATCTTGAATGTGGCGCGCGGTGGTGTCATTGATGAAGCGGCACTGGTCGAGGTGATCAATAGCGGCCATTTGTCCGGTGCGGCGCTGGATGTCTTTGAAACTGAACCGTTGGCAGCAGATAGCCCTTTGCGCGGTTGCGACAAGATTATCTTGACGCCCCACCTGGGCGCCAGTACGGTCGAGGCGCAAGAAAAAGTAGCTGAAGATGTAGCACTGCAAGTGCTAGATGTGCTTAACGATCGCCCGGCACGCTATGCAGTCAATGCGCCCATGATCCCGCACAAAGACTTGGAAATTCTGGTCCCCTACATCGACCTGGCCGAGCGGTTGGGGCGCTTTCTCAAGCAGTTGGGCGCACAAGGCGTTGGCGATGTGGAGATGACAGTGCAGGGCGCCCTGTCAAACTTTGATTTGGCCTACATCAAGGCGGCGGTGATCAAGGGCTTGCTTGCCGATGTAGTGGATGTGCGCGTCAATTTGGTCAACGCCAGCTTGGTGGCCGAGCGCCGCGGTCTCAATTTAATTGAGATCAAAAACCAGCAACACGACACGCCCTACGAGACTATGCTCTCACTGAGCACCCAATCTGGTACGCAACGTTGGACGGTACGCGGTGCGGTCTTACACGGCGAACCGCACATTGTTGCAATCAACGACCTGGGCGTCGACATTATTGCGACCGGCCATCTTTTGCTCACGGGCCACCAAGATCGACCGGGCATTATTGGTCGGGTTGGCACCATGCTGGGTGAACATGACATTAATATTAGTTTTATGCACGTGGGTCGACATGCCCCGCGTGCCGAAGCAATTATGGTGTTAGGAACCGACGAACCGACATCATCCGAATTACTAGCACAAATTGCTAGTTGGTCGGATATTATCTGGCTCAAGGCGATTACCCTGTAATAATTCGCTCATCTGTGCAAAATAATGCGTTTGCACAGATGAGCCTAATAATTGCGTACCGCGGCCGGCCAACTCTGCCGGATATTCACTCGCCATAGATTGGCATTCGCTCATCGAACTAAAAGCGGACAAACACCCTATGTTGCTAACCGGCAAAACATCGGTTTGCCCACTTTTCTCAAATGAGCCTCGGCATTTTATGCAATGACACCTGTGGCGTAATGAAAATCGTAAAGATACTCAAATGGGCAGATTCTATTCTACTCTGCTATAATCTGGCGGCAATGGATCAAAAACTATTCAGTTCTCTTCAATCAAATCGTGGCAGCGGTGTGGTCCAGGCAGATTTGGCTACCCCACAAATGCCCACGGCGATTACAACAAAATCAACAAGGTCGCGCGTGATACGCACAAGAAACATAGTGCAAATGCGGCTGAAAGCGCTAGGCCACACTTGGCAGATGCGTATATTTTTAGGCATCTCGATCATTTGGTTGGGTCCGACCCTGGCCTGTGGCAGCTTTGCCCCCCGCCCTTCGCCAACACCCACCGCGGTGGTAACGGTGCTAGAACCGGCGACAGTCCCCGCGATTGGCGGTCCGCTGGCAGCGCCGATAACGGCGACCCTTGCGCTCTTGCCCACCGAGGCGCCAACATTAGCGCCGACACCTACCTTTACCGCTACCCCGCCACCTGGCACGGCCTTGGCGCAAGGTCAGCCGGCCCGTGTGACAACCGCCGATGGTTTAAATTTGCGCAGTACAGCCAGCACCAGCGGTGAATTGCTGACCCGTTTGGGCGATGGTCAGCGAGTGACGGTGCTTGATGGGCCGATCGAAGGTGAGGGCTTTATCTGGTGGCAAATCGACGATGGTCAGGGCAATATCGGTTGGGCTGTGCAGGGCGACGGCGAAACCGAATGGCTCAGCCCACGCCTAGGTGATCCAGTGCCATCGGATCGTGCGCCGCGCGTCGGTGATCGGGTGGTCGTCACAACCGAAGACGATCAACTCTTAACCATACGCGCCTTGCCCGGCCGTGATGCACCGATCCAGGCCCAAGTAGGCGCAGGCAAACAGTACACCATCCTCGCCGGTCCCCAAGCCGCCGATGGCTTTACCTGGTATCAAATTCGCTCAGATGATGGCACCCTCGAAGGCTGGGCAGCGGATGGGGACGACACCCGGCGCTGGTTAAGCCCACTGGAATAGCCCTTGATAACAACAGTTCACAGAGCACACAGAGAACAGCAACTGCGAGAAATACTTTTTCTTGCTTTTCCTCCGTGTGCTCTGTGTTCCTTTTGCTTTTACGCGTGCAGATGCACTTTAAGCGTTTGGCCGGCGGCAAATTGGTGATAAATATGCAAATCGGTGCCACAGATGCCCGACATCGTCACTTGCACAACTACCTCATCGGGCTGAGGGGTGGGATCCGCGACTTGGGCGATAGAAATTGCTTCTGCCGTAGGAAAAATAATCGCTTTCATAAATTGCCTCGTCAATCATGTCCAGTTATGGTAATTCAATCTGCGCTTTGACCGACGTTGGCGGCATTTGCACGGCAAATTCGAAGGCAGCGATGCTCTCGCTGAAAGCAAATTTGTCGGTGATCAATGGCTTAACGTCAATCTTGCCGCTGCCCATCAGTGCCAGGGCGCGCGGATATACATGCGCATAACGGAAAACATGCTCAACGCGGGCCTCCTTGATCTGCGCTGCGGCCACGTCATAGGCGATTGGCGTTAAGGGAATCCCGACCAGAACTACGACACCACCGGGGCAAAGCGGAGCAAAGACGCCGGCGGCTGCCTTTTCGTTGCCGCTGCACTCAAAGACAATATCAGCGCCCCAGCCATCGGTCATTTTATGGACAACCTCGGCTAGATTCTCTTTGGCAACATTCACCGGTGTAATCGCGCCTAACGTCGCCGCCAGATCTAATTTGGGTTGCTGAACATCGGCAATAATCACCTGGCTGCACCCACCTGCCAGCGCCGCCAATGCCGTTACCATGCCAATTGGCCCAGCACCGGAGACTACAGCAATGTCACCGGGTTTGATGCGCGCCTTGTTGGCTGCGTGCATGCCCACCGCCAGCGGCTCGACCATTGCCCCTTCGGCGTAACTGATGTTGGCGGGCAATTTGAAGGTGAAACTAGCGGGATGAACTACGGTTGGGCGCAAGATGCCATGCACCGGCGGCGTCGCCCAGAAACGCACGGCCGGATCGAGGTTGTAGATGCCCAATCGTGTGGCTTTACTGTTAGGGTCGGGGATGCCTGGCTCCATGCAGACACGGTCACCGATCTGCAAGTGCTGGACATCAGCGCCCGTTTCGACAATCACGCCCGATGCTTCATGGCCCAACACCATCGGGGCGCGCACGACAAAGGGACCAATCGCGCCGTGGGTATAATAGTGGACATCGCTGCCGCAGATGCCAACCGTATGGATGGCAATGCGGACATCATGCACGCCTAATTTTTCATCAAGCGCTATTTCGCGCAGGGATAATTCGTTTTTCTTTTCCAAGACTAGAGCTTGCATAGACTTTTCCTTCGTTGTACCCCTATTTTACCGCCCCCATCGTCAGCCGGTCACCAATTGGCGCTGGGCGGCCCAACCGGCAATCAGCACGGGTAAAATAGTAGCGGTTGCAGCAGCCGACATTTTGGCCCAAAAGAGGCCTTCGGCGGTCTTAAAGGATGAAATATAGACCAAAAGCGGTGCTGCTTTACTCGTCGTTAGATTAAACGCAAAAAAGAACTCGTTCCAAGTGAAGATAAAACAGAGCAGGGCAGTAGCCGCCAATCCTGGCACAATCAACGGCAGCACCATGCGCATGATCTCCTGCCAAAGGGTGACACCATCCATGCGGGCGGCTTCAACCACCTCGAACGGAATCTCCAGCATAAAAGAGCGCACCATCCAAATCACCAGCGGGACATTCATGCCCGTATAAATGATGATCAGCCCCAGATAACTATCAAGCAAACCGAGCTTTTGAAAGATAACATAAAGCGGCAGGATTACGCCAACGGGCGGCATCATGCTTGCCTTAGATAACCTAGAGCAGTAAGCAGTGATTAGTAGAACTCGATAGGACTGGTGACTATTCACTGCTTACTACTTACTGCTCACTGCTTAACCCGCAACTCCACCTGCGCCGTTGCCCAGCTTTGCGTTTGCGGGGCACTGGTCAAGCGGACGGCACGCGTCGGGTTCTCGATCGTCAAGTCGGCCAGCATCTGTTCGAGTGGATCGGTGATCACGGAACGGGTGGAGAATGAGCGCGTATCCGGTTGATCTAACACGGGCAACTCCAGCCAGCGAAAATTGGTGGTCGCCTGCGTTGCGAAGACCTTTAACACATCGGTGCTTTCGGTATAGCCGTCGGGCAAGTAAGCCTCAAACTCCAGATCAATACTCTTGCCAGGATCAACAATCTCAAACGCGGCGGCACCCGCCGGGTAGATTTGGGTGATCCCCCAATCGGACTGGAGATCTAGCACACAGATGTTGAGCACGCGCTTAGGGTCGTTGGGATCAGCCTGATTAGGCGCTTGCGTATTGCTGATCTTGAACTTGACCCGATCGCCGGGATGAAAGATGGGCGTCTCACCCGCCGTGTCCGACGCGCCCAACAGTTCGACGCGCAGCAGTTGGCGGGCGATCGGGTTGGTCACATCCAGATCTTGGACATTGCGATATTTGGCCAGCTGGATCAGCCGCCCGACCAGGCGCTTTAGGGCATTAACATCCTGCGCGCGCAGCGCTGGCCGCAGATTGGGAATCACCTTGCCCGCTGGGTCCCACAGTTCATATTCGCCAGCGTCGTTAACCGCCACCTGGAAATCAATTTGATCGCCAGCAGCAGCTACTTTGATAAAACCCTTGCCATCGGCAGCAATCGCCGCTTGTAGCTGCTGCTGGATCCCCGCATCGGCCATAGTCAGCGCCACATTACGCTGTAGACGGAGATTGACATTGTTGAGCAAGACCGCCTGGGCGCCTTCTTCCAGCGGTTTGTCGCCCATTTGCTCCACAACCTTGGCCCAGGAA
>JBBRVA010000236.1:0-10112 GCA_038247295.1 Caldilineales bacterium
GGAAAGGTCAACATCATAGTCCGGCCCGCGGATGGTGGCAGTGGCGGCGATGCTGCCGATCACCGAAGGGGCAAGCACGACGACGGTGGCAGTGGTCACTGCACCAGCGGCAATCGAGGGTAAAGAGAACTCGAATTGAGGCGGAAAGGTGACAATTGGATTCCAATCTGTTCCTACGATGCGTTGGAAGACAACGCCAGGCGCTACATTCAGCTTCAACGAGTGAATATAATTCCTTGTACGTGTGTCATCTGGCCCGTCGTTGTGGATAACCAGGGTGTAGCTAAGTACGCCACCAGCGTTAACTGGGTCGGGGTTATCGCGACCTGTGATGCGCAGGTTGGCATGGAAGGGAGTAACGTAGTATGCATCGCACCCAAACTTGAGGGGCGTCCCGTAGTAGACTGGGGTGTTGTTGCGGGTGGCGCTGGTCGTCAACACACAGGCGTCCATATCGGTGAGTGTATTGACGGTGGGCGCTTGCAATGTGACCGACCATTCATCATCTGCGCCTGCCGCGACACTAGCGGCAAAGCAGTCCATGCCGCCGGTGTAGGCCGGTCGCAACGTACAGTTCCAACCGGCGGGGGCGCTGTGGTTGAGATATTCCCACTTGCCGCCGTAATAGTCCCACGAAACACCGACGTAGCCGGTTTCGGCGCTGTTCGGACCGTCGTTGATGGTGTGGAAGAAGAGTTTGATCGGGGCGCCGCTGGGCAATGGGACTTGGTTGCCCGTGTGGGTCATCACCAAGCGTAGGTTGGCAATAGGCGTTATACTCTGGTTGACTGTTAGCACAGCTTGACCAATATTGTTATTGGGATTGGGGTCGCCTGTCGCCGAGCCGATGGCTGGCTTGTCGAGATAAACATCCGCCGCCGGTGGCGCCGAAAGACGGAAGAGCAACTGCGCCTGTTCGCCGTTCTGCATTGTTGGCTTGATACAGTACCAGCCGCGCCCCCAGAAATATGGTTTACAATCCCAGCCGTTGGGTGCCAGTGGTATGCTGCCAAATCGAGGGGTGGCGCCAAGCTCTGGATTCGAGTGCGGGAACATTGGCACAAAGACGACAACATTGTTGGCCGCATTCGGCCCGTCGTTGCGCACGGTGACAGTGTAAAATACCGTCGCCCCCGGCACAATCGAAGCCGGCGCAGTCGTTGCAGAGACGACTTGCAAGTCGGCGTTGGTAGGCGCAGCAACCACGTGCAGCGTCATATCCTGGCTGTTGTTGCCGGGTAGTGGATCGCTCAAGTCACCGCTGACCGTCACCTGTTGGTTGTAGTTGCCAGCCGTGACGGGAGCCAGCAGCATAGCATAGATTAGATCCGCTGTATTGGGTGTGGTGCTAGGAGGTCCGTCGCCAAGATGGCGGCAGGTGGCAGTTGTCCCACCAGTGGTGCAGTCATACTGATAATTGTAAAGCCCCATGATTTGCGTACCAGCCGCAACGTTGAGCGTGGCGGTATAAACCGAGTTGCCCGGCCCGGCGTTACGAGCGGCAAAATTCATCGTCACCAGCGAACCGGTGGGTACGGACATGGCCGGTGTGAAGCCAAGACGGTCGGGGACAATGTCGGCGCTGGTCAGCGATGAGGTGACGTTAACGTTGCCAGGCGTGGCGACGTTGTTGCTGGTGTCCGGGTCTTCGGTACTCGAAGCAACGCTGGCCTGGAAATAAACGCCTTGATAGAAGCCGAGGACAGTGGGGTCAAGCAGGAAGGAGATCATTTCACTTGCGCCAGAAGGCAGGTCGCTGCCACGCGTGCAGGTCCGCGTGTGTTGACCAGCTGCGGTGGTACAACTCCAACCAGTCGGTGCGCTGCCATCGACCAGATAGACAGCATAATACAGAAAGGTCACGTTGAGCGCCACCTGGACATTTTGCGCCGCGTTTGGACCGTTGTTGCTAACGGTCACGTCGTACTGAATTTGCCCGCCGGGGATGATCACGGTGGAGTTGGCCGCGACCACGGTCACGGCCAGGTTGGCCTGGTCGGCGAGCGGCGCGGCGGGGGCATTGGCAAAACCGGTGGGCGAGCTGGCGGCGGCAACTGCGACCGCGTGGTCGTCGATTCTCTCAACCGCAATCGGTGCTGTTGCCGTTGTGTCTGCTTGTTGCTCGGTTCGTTGGGCCGCTTGGGTGATCTGCGCAACGGGCAACAGGACATTGCCTACAATCAGCGCGGTGATGAGCAGTAATTGTTGTAGTGTTTTACGTGCTAAGCCGAAAACAGACAGGGGTTTATGGTGTTTCATCTCGGTTGGCTCCTTGGGATTTTGCTTGTAATTATACTCAACACGGGGAACGCTGATCCTGGGTTGGAACACGGACATCCTGTCCGTGTTCCAAATACGCTGGCCAGTGGCATCTGGCTGCGTATTACAATAGAAACACACTCACGCTGATTCCATGTAAACTCTACGCCATTCAGTGCTGCGGGTACAGCTCATTGCAGATGATCGGCAGCATTTCTAACGTTTGATAATCGGCAAGTAAACCTTGAAGTCTGGCGCTGGCGTTGCCCCGCTAACCATGAAATTTTGATCGACAGGCGATGCTTCATGGAAGTTCACATCGCCTGCCTGTGTGGCGCGAATTGTGCAAATTCCTACTGCTCTAAGCGAGATAGTATTGCCGTTTACTTCACAGATATTCGGCGTGATCGATGTAAAACGGATCGGCAGACTGGCCGAGGAACTGGCACTGATCATGAAGATTGGGCTGTCCATCGATTGACTTTGAATTGCAGGAAAGTTGATAGTTTGGGCAAGCTTACCGAGTGAGGTCAATCCCCAAGTTGAAGGGAGATTAGCGGTTGAATCGCCCGGCCAGGCGATGTCGTCACCACTACTCTCCTTCGCAAAGTGCGCAACGCTCATCTTGATTAGGTGGTTCCATCCACCGACGATACTCTCCTCAATGCGGAATTCTGCGTTCCAGTGCCCATTCCCCTCACTGACTTGAGCAGATGTACCGATAGGTGTACTGTCAAGCACCTCAACGCCATTTTGTCCTCTACCCGTTTGCACGGTCCCATTGCGTTGCACATAGAAGACGCGGTCATCGTTCTGGAAGGTTGTGCTACTATCGTTGAGCACATCTATTTTTAGGCCCGCAAACTGATTGACGTTTGCCCCAATCGTCAAACCGCGTAGACAAACGTATAGATAGCCGTTAGCGTGGACAAAGTGTACTTCAGCCACTTTGTCATCACTGTAGCGCAGACCAATCGGGTCAAGATCAATGGCATAGCTAGCGTCATTGCACTGACCATCTAACGTTGGTTCGCTTCCATCAAAGATGTGTTTGGGCGAGATGAAAAGTTTGGTCTCGGCGGCAGCTTTTTTGCCCTCGCTGTCCTGTGCTGTGACACGCACGGTATGGAGACCCGGTGACAGATTGAACAACGTGATCTGATCGCCATCAGCCGACCGTTGCGTTGGCCCAGTAATCTCCCATTGAAGGGCTGCGCCCTCAAGTTTTCCATCTTCGATATCGTGGGCAAACGCATGCAAGACCACCATTTCGGATTGGTTTGCCGCAGTTGTGATGGTGTCATTCAGGGCATTGGACTGATTGTTGAAGATGCTGATTGTGGGTGCATGGGTGGCAACGGTAAATGGCCCCACGGTCTTGACGGTGGTATGGAGGCCGTCACTGGCGATCACCTGAAGGTAGGCTTCATTGCCACCGGGTAGACCATTGTCCAGATCGATGGTGAGAGAGGTGCCAGTACTGTCAAAGTTATTGACCGTAATCCAAGTGTCATTCTTCCAGCGATAACGGACTACGTAATGTAGCTGATCGCCATCCAAGTCGCTGCCTGTCCAGGCAACATGGAGCGTTTGGGTGACTGTATTGCCGGCTGTAGGTGTGTTGATGGTAAGTTCCGGCGCATTCTGACCGGCGCTCAAGGTGCCAAGAATGGCATTGTCGCTGATCCGCACCAGGCGCAGGTGGGCCGGTGGTATGGTATACGAAAGCGCATTAAAGAATACCAATGGCATGGGCGTGCCATCTGTGCTATCAGCGATTTCGGCGATGCTGAGTGGTGATTGTGTCAGAAGATTGTCATTGGCATCATAGGTGCGCAATTCATAGGTTGTGGTGGGCGTTGTTTGGGCAGCAATGAGGCTCGCTGCATTTGTATCTGGAAGGTCTGCCAGATCATAGGCATAGCTGAATTGTGCTATTGTGCCACTGATATAACCAGATACGATCAGCTGTTGTAGGTCTGGCGCGGCGGGCGTGATTAAAGCCGGAGTGGAATCAGTCGCGGCAGCCAGCAAGGTTGGTTGAAAATTGATGCTGTTGAAGTTTGCCTTCCAATTGTAGTCTGAGGGCCAGCGCTGAAGCCCAATCCTGTGTCCATACGACATTAGATCCGCGGTTGTTTCTGGCAATAGCAATGTTTGAGTGGCTGGGTCAAAACCAATGTGGGCATTGGGTCCGGCATTGTCGAGTTGACAGGGGGCATAGGGATAACTTATGTCAGTGAAATCGGGTCCTCCGCAATTGATATGCTGGCGCCCGAAGATATGCGACATTTCATGCGCCAGAGTAACGCCCCTAAATGGCCTATTAGGCGTCGTTAATTCCTCAGTTCCTGCGTCGTCTGCGAAGATCATCAGTGACCAAGAGAATGCCATACCAGCAGTTGGGTCCCCCCATATACTGGGCACAATGGCAACATTCATGCTTTTCGCATTAAAGCGATTGCAGCCAACCGGATCAAGGTCAAAGAGTGTGCTACTGTTGAGCGCCAGCAGCATGATGCCAATATTAAATGAGTTTGTGGGATCAGGTGCCCCCACTGCACCACCCCCGCGGAAAAATGGGCGAATTTCGCTAGTGGGTAGCAACGTTTCAGCGCGTCGGAAGAGGCGTTGCATCCAGGGTTCGGGGGCGTCGAAGGTACGCCCCCGAGAGGTTTGGACCGGTTTAATGTTCAAGCAAGTAATCGCCTTTGGGATAAATGTAAAACGGCCGACACCCACACCACCGCTCACCAGGTTATTGGCATAATTGGTCTCGATAATCGTGCGTTGGGGATTGATTTCGGCGCGCAGCGTCACCTCACCAAATGTCCAAGAAGATGGCAGGCGGAAGAGATAACCACTGTTCAAATCGGCACGATTGGCTGGATTTGTGCTGAATGACGGAGTCAATTCTGCATGGGTGAGTGGCGAACCTGGCATTGGTAGGTTATTGCGTAGGCCATGCAGCACAATTTGCGGGTGTAGGGTACTCAGATCATGACCCGTGTTGTGAACAACGCGCGGGTAGATCCGCACAAAGGTCTCTTTGCCAGCAACGAGCGGCACATCGTTGTAGGGTGATTGAATAGCTTGGATCACTTCCATCGGTTGCTCATCAAGGGTCAAGTCGATGGAAGAAGTGGATAGTTCGATGGGCGGGTCACCCACAATGCGAAAGCGAATCTCGGCCGTATTGCCAGTACCAGTACCAGTTGCCCCGGCTGAAAAAATCGTTTCGTTGCAGTTTCCAGATATTGACCCGGTAACTTGCCCCAACTCACTGTTGATCGCACACCTGCTTAGATCTACAAGCAGATTGAGGGCACGGTCGGCAGTCTCCGCGGTTAAATCGGCTTCATTGCCACAGGTCGGTGCCGTGCCACAGTCATCAGAATCACGGATCATGATCTGCACTGAGACGGTATCAATGTCTTCCGTGAGAACATTGATGTGCCGCTCACGCTTCCACTCGGGAAAGATGTGGTTATTGTTGCTCACGGCGTCTGTGGTAAATTGTTGACCATCAATTGTGACCACGGCAAAAAAGTCAGCGCAATCGAAAATCGGCCACGTATTACAAAAGTCACCATCAAAGTTGTTGGTTGCCCGCACCTCTTCAATGATCACATGTAAAGGGTAGACGATGCTGTCTGGAGCATTGACCTCAATGCGAAAACGAATCTCGGCTGTATTGAATGTGCCATCACCGGTCGCGCCGGCCGAAAAGATCGTCTGATTACAGTTGCCGGCCACTGGTCCAGTAATCTGCCCTGGCTGGTTATAGGCGCAGTTGGTTAGATCTAAAAAAAATTTGAGCGTACGGTCATTTGCATCGTTGTTGTGATTGGTCAAATCGGCTTCATTGCCACAAGTCGGCGTAGTGCCACAGTTATCAGAGTCACGAATCATGATCTGAACTAGAATGACATCGCTGCTACTATTGGGAACATTCACCTGTTTATCAAAGACCCAATTGGGGGCGATATGGTTATTATTGCTGATCGCACCGGTTGTGAATTGTTCATCATCAATCGTAACAACGGCATAAAAATCGGCAAGATCGCCAAAAAATGGATCGCCGTCGAAGTTGTTGGTGGCCCGCACTTCTTCGATAAATAGGCGTACAGGAAATGGGGTCGTAGTTGTAATTTCAGGCGCGCCAACTTCAATGCGAAAACGAATCTCGGCCGTGTTGAATGTACCATCACCGGTCGCGCCTGCGGAGAAGATCGTCTGATTACAGTTGCCTGCCACCGAACCAGTCACCTGGGCTGACATGTTGGCTACACAATTGCTCAAGTCGACCATAAGATTGAGGGCACGATCAGCCGTACCTGTTGTCAAATCGGCTTCGTTACCGCAGTCCGGTGCTGTGCCGCAACCATCGGAATCGCGGATCATGATCTGGATCGCGATGACATCGTTCAGATTATTGGGAACATCCACTTGTTTTTCAAAGAGCCAATCGGGTTTGATGTGGTTATTATTACTAACCGCAGCAGAAACAAATTGCTGGTCAGCAATCGTCACCACGGCAAAAAAGTCGGCGCAATCATAAATCGGCCATGTATTGCAAAAGTCGCCATCAAAGTTATTGGTTGCCATCACCTCTTCAATAATCACGCGCACGGGGAAGCGCAGACCGTTTATTTCAGTAGGTAAATCGGTCTGCGCAGGGGTATCTTGTGGTTCATTGCCTTGTATAAGCGGCGCAGCCTGGAGAGGAATAGCAGCCTGTTGCATTAGAATTGCAGTTACCACCAACCAGATGATGGCTTGACGGATGATAGATAAATAAGTAGTAGATAGAAGTTGCATTAGAGACGCTCCATTTTTGTAATATAGGTAAGTATCTAGCGAAGCTTGATTGAACACTTCAGTTATTCGAAACTTTGTATGTGACGGTTACATGACATCGGCAATTCCTTGTCCATCGGTGGAAAAGAAGGACCATACGGCCCACACAAAACAAAATGTCCACTTTTTGCCCATATACAAACTTGTGCATAAACTGGCACTCGTTGCTATACCCCACCAGCCCCAATTTCACTTGATGCACTTCACTCATTAAAGCCTGAATCGCGTCCGCGCATAAGATCACAAAGTGGTAGAAAAAGTGATCCAAAATGTGATATAATCAAATTCTGCAAGGACAGACTGCACTCCCCAATCGCACAGTGCGGTACATGGATCTCAGGAGGACGAGATGTTGGAGACCGAAGCCACCTTTGGTGCCTGGCTACGCCACCAGCGGCGCCAGCTGGATTTGACCCAGACGGAATTGGCCGCACGCGTGGGCTATTCGGTGGTGACCATCCGCAAACTGGAGCGCGACGAGTTGCGGCCCTCCAAACAACTGGCCGAACGACTGGCGCAGCAGCTCAATGTCGCCGTTGCGCACCGGGCCCGCACCGTCGCCTTGGCGCGCATGCCGGCCACACAGCCGCCGCTGGCCGCTGCGCGGCCTGTCCAACCGCATGCACCGAGTAACCTTGTCCCCCCGCTCACGCCGTTCTTTGGTCGTGCAACCGAGTTGCTGGAACTTGCTCACTTGCTGACTGATCCGGCCTGTCGTCTGCTAACCGTGGTGGGTCCAGGCGGGATCGGCAAAACGCGCCTGGTGATCGAAGTGGCGCAAACGCTGGTGCAACAAGCCTCGCATGGCATCTGTTTTGTCGCCCTAGCCCCGCTGCGGGCCAGCGAGCATATTGTGCCGGCGATTGCCGAGACGCTCGATTTTCGTTTTCAAGCTGATAATCGGCTGCCCAAAGCGCAGTTGCTCGACTATTTGCGCCACAAGCAGTTGCTCCTGGTGTTGGATAATTTTGAACATCTGAGCGACGGCATCGCCCTGCTCCCAGAATTGCTGCAGAATTGTCCGGGGCTGCGGCTGTTGGTGACCTCGCGTGAGCGGCTGCAGTTGAGCAGTGAAACCGTCTTTGTGCTGAACAGTTTGGATGTCCCCAGCGGCCCGCGGCCCCATGCCGCCCTGGGCTACAGCGCTGTCCAACTGTTTGTCGAGACCGTACGCCGCACGCGCCCCACGTTCGTTCTAGACGCCACGAATGAGCAAGCGGTCATTCACATCTGTCGGTTGGTGGGCGGTATCCCGCTCGCCATTATCCTGGCCGCGGCCTGGGTGAAGCTGCTCTCGCCCGCCGAGATCGTTGTTGAATTGGGCCAAGGCTTTGACTTGCTGGAAACAGAATTCCGTGACCTGCCTGCCCGCCACCAGAGTATGCGGGTGGTGCTTGCCCAATCGTGGCAGCGTCTCAGCGCATTGGAACAAGCGGTCTTTCGGCGCTTGGCTGTTTTTCGGGGCGGCTTTACCCGTCCGGCGGCGCAAAGCGTTGCTGGTGCCTCGTTGCGGATGCTTAGCCGCCTGGTCAATAAGTCGCTCATCCAACGTGACGCGCATGGGCGCTATACGCTGCACGAACTGCTGCGCCAATATGCCGAAGCGGAACTGGATGCCACCGACCAAACCGCCGCGACACGCACAGCCCACTATCGCTACTACACCGAATATCTACACCAGCACGAGGCCGACCTCAAAGGGCGTCGTCAGGTGGCGGCGCTGGATGAGATCGAGGCTGATTTTGAGAATGTACGCGCCGCCTGGCAGTGGGCCATAGCACAGCGCGACTATCCAGCCATCGATCGTGCGCTGGAAGCGCTCTATTGGTTCTGCGAGATGCGCAGCCGTTTTCACGAAGGGCTGGAACTGCTACGGTCAGCCCGTGAGCAGTTGGCCCCGCTTGCAGGCGA
Source organism: Caldilineales bacterium (assembly GCA_038247295.1). Taxonomy (GTDB): domain Bacteria; phylum Chloroflexota; class Anaerolineae; order Caldilineales; family Caldilineaceae; genus JAPLGZ01. The sequence goes on from JBBRVA010000236.1 coordinate 9,031, forward strand.
AGCGCCGCAGCCGGCTTGGGGACGGGTGATGGCCCGTGCGCTCGGCCAGGATTTTCGATGGTTTGAACCGCCCACGGAGTCCAGAGCACGCATTGAGACCGGACTTGCCCTTGCGCAAGCCCATGATGACCAACCAGAGATAGCCTTCTGCCTGTGGCGTCTGGGAATGGCCCTGATCTTCTGCGAAGATGCCCCTGGCGCCATTGCCTACTTTGAGCAAAGCATCGTCCATTATCAGGCATTGGCGGATCGCTTTTATCTGGCGATCCTCCAACGCAACGTGGGTATCCTCTATATTGAATTGGGTCAATCCAACAAGAGTGCTCTGCTGATCATGCAGAGTATAGCGTTGTGCCGAGACACGAGCGATCTGAACGGCCTCGCTCAATCGCTCGCTTTGGCTGGGTGGATCGTCTATATTGACGGTCATTACACCAAAGCCGAGGCTCACTGGCAAGAAGCACGCGAACTTTGTCTCAAGATCGACGCCCGCTATACCCTGGTCCCAATTCAACTAGGGTTCGCCTGGTTGGCGCTCTTTGATCGGGGCGATTTTGGCGCTGTACGCACGTTAGCCGAAGAGCTGCGCACCATCGTCTTGGATATTAATGATTCACAGAGCCAGCATCGTACTATGCTGATCGTGTTTGCTTTCCTGGCGGGGATGAGTGAAGACTACCGTGCGTGCCACCACTGCTTCCAACAAGCGATTGCACTAAACCTTCCCTATTTTCCCTATACAGCGGCTTTGGAGTTGATGGGGCTGTGTTTGGCCGCGTGTGGTATGGATGATCTGCCCAGCGCCCGCCAGCATTTGCAGAAAGTCCTGGAAATCAGCCTGATCCACCACTGGCCGTCGAATTTTGCGAAAGGACTGACCTTGGCCGCCATCATTACCGCCAAAAGCGGCCAGCCGGAACGGGCCACTGAATTATTGGGCTTGGTCTTCCACCATCCGCTCAGCCCCAAGGGTTGGCTGGCGCAGTGGCCCTTAATCACGCGCCTGCGTACTGAATTGGCCGCTACGCTGCCGCCAGAGCATTATGTGGGGGCCTGGACACGCGGCACGCAGTTGGATCTGA
>JBBRVA010000237.1:0-10107 GCA_038247295.1 Caldilineales bacterium
GACGCCATATTAATCAAGTTGGTTGCGGAATATCACCTACATGCCTTTGAAACCCTCTATGACCGCCATGCCCCCGTGGTTTATAACTTGATTCTAAAAATCACAGGCGAAGCAAGCATAGCCGATACGGTGCTTCATGAAATCTTTTGGCAGATCTGGTGCGAGCCAAATTCTTTACATCAGGAAAAAAATCTGATGGCCTATTTCTGTCGCGTTGCCCGCCGTGCTAGCTTGCAACAGTTGCGTCTGCGTAACACGCACAATCAGTTGTCTTTATAAACCCGCTAAAAGTCTACCCTGAATCTGCCTGTAGCTTGGAGTCGATCAATTAGAAGCGGCAAAGCTTTCTCACCCCTGTTACCTAACAAATATACCTTATTTTGTACGTAAAATTTATACCTTAATCTATTGCGCATTCGCATCTTGTGTGTCAGGCTCAATTGGCTAGTGCGCGCCTTGCTAGCGCGCAGAAACCTACCCTAAACCCTGAAAGGAGAAAGGACAATGAAGACGCTCTTCGCCCAATTTGAACAGTATGCCGATGCCCAGGCAGCAGTCGATCAATTGCTAAATGCCGGCTTTACCGTCGATGAAATGAATGTGATTGTACAAGCGCAGGTAGCCAAAAACGAGTTGGATGTAAATCAATCGACTATGCACGTTGATGTAACGGATAAGATCGGCGAACAAACGCTACATGGGCTAGCCGGATTGCTCAGTGGCCGGCAACCTGTGCGCACAACCCAGGTTGGTGCTGTTTATGCAGTCGGTGAGCTGGCGACGGTAGTCAGCCATGCTGCAGCAGGTGCGGATAATACAGGCAACGACATGCAGTCGATCTTAGTTGAATTTGGCGTTCCAACCGAAACGGCGGCGCGTTATATCGATAACATTCGCAACGGCAGCCTCCTATTCTGGCTACGTGCCGAAGATGAGCGCGCCGGCTTGGCTGGTGACGCCTTGCGCACCCACCATGGCCAGCACATGGTAAACATGTAATAGGTGAACCTGTAATATGTAAACATGTAATAATTTTGATGCAAATTTGCGAAAGTGAGTAAAAGCATGAAAAAAAATGTCGATAAACGTTTGGGGACCGTTGTGTTTGCAGGCATTAGCGCCCTAATTTTGATGGCCGGCTGTATCCCAGCACCATCGAGCACGACCGGCGGCCGCGGGGCGCCGAATCAAGCACCGATCACAGGGAATACCAGTATCACTGATACGACCAGTGTCACCGCCACAGGAGGCATAACCGCAGCTACTGGCATTACAGAAGAATCGGACATTAACATTACGGCTGTGCCCAGCTACAGTGAAGCACAGGTGGATACAGATGCTAGCCTCGCCAAAATTCACGCCCACTTGCTGGCAAGTTTGGCCGTTTGGGAAACAGGTGACTTTGAAGCGGCCGCCACGCATGCCAGCCATGCGCCCAAAGCATTAAACGAAATCGACGCCACCATGTTGCAGGATCAGAACATGGGTGAAAGTTTGCGCACAGCGCTCGACGATTATGTTGCCCTAGCCGGTGCAGCTGGTGATGCAGACCAAGTACGTGCCAGCCAGCAGGCGGCTATGGAAGCCGTCACCACCACGGAGGAGGCCCTGTTCGGCTCCTTGCTCGTCGCCCCCGCTTTCCAAGGCGAAGTGATGGCGGCGCTGCTAGATGATGTGGCGGATCATTATGAAGCGGCAGTGGATGACAATCAGATCAACGACGTGCTCGAATACCAAACGGCAGCGGGCCTTGTCACCGTCGCCGTCGAACGTTTTAATACCTTTGCCGAAACCATTGAGGCGGGGAGCCCTGAGGATTACGAACGGATTGCCGGCTGGGTGAGCATTCTACAAGAGAGCTTTGCCGACCCAGTCGAACCCTCCGGCGACCTGACCAGCCCAGAAGCGGTTGCGGCGGCGGCCGACGTGATCCGCGAAGAGTTACGTACCGTGTTTGGTCTGAGCGACGGCTAAAGTGGTAGACAGGGAGACAAGTAGACAGGGTGACAGGGAAACAAGGCGCACATCCCTATGTACTTGTCTCCCTGTCACCCTATCAACCTGCACTCTTATAAATAATTCCTATTTCACCTAACACAATCGACAAGGGAGGTCAAACGAATGGCACAAGGTTCTGTACACATGCGCCAAGTGATGGACTGGCGTGCTGCATTTTTGGCCGGCATCATTGCCGGTGTCGTGCTTCTCATTTTACAACTAACCATTTTGCCCGTCATGACCGGAGACAGCCCGTGGGTCACCTTGCGGTTGATCGCAGCAATTGGGTTGGGTGAGGGCGTCTTGCCGCCGCCCGCCACGCTCGACGCGGGGATTCTCATTGTTGCGCTGCTGCTCCATCTTGTCTTTTCAATCCTTGCCACCTTCGTCATCGCATTTGTGCTCCACCGCTGGGGTTTGTTGGTGGGCATTATCGGCGGTGCGCTCTTGGGCTTGGCGCTTTATGCGATTAATTATTATGCGTTCTTACTCTATTTCCCTTGGTTTTTCCCCATGCGCAGTTGGATAGCGTTAGTATCCCATGTGATCTTCGGCGCCATCGCCGGCGGAACGTATGAAGCGCTGGAACGTGACGAATTTATTCAAGTAACAGAGTAAAGAGGAGCACACTTTTATGGTTCAACGACGTGGAATGGGATCCAGCCGCGGGTTCGGCATGGGGCGCATTATTGTGGCCTTGATTGTGGCCGGCTTCGCCATTATTTCCTATCTAGGCACCCGTGAGGAAAATCCCTACACGGGTGAAACCCAATATATCGGCATTTCGCGCGAGCAAGAGGTGGCTATGGGCTTGCAAGCAGCGCCACAGATGGCAGAGGAATACGGAGGCTTAGATCAAGACGCGGACGCCCAAGCCTATTTAGATCAGGTCTGCCAAAAATTAATCACCAACAGTGTCGCCGCCGAGACGGATTATCCTTTTGAGTGCAGCTTGCTGGCCGATCCGGAAACCATTAACGCCTTTGCTTTGCCCGGTGGCCCCGTCTTTGTTACCGCCGCACTGTTCAACCGGCTCCAAACCGAAGGCCAGTTGGCTGGCGTAATGGGGCATGAGATTGGGCATGTCGTGGCGCGCCACAGTGCGCAACGGATTGCTAAGCAACAGCTAACCCAGGGCCTGACCGGCGCCGTCGTGATCGCCTCTTACGACCCGGATAACCCCAACAGCGCCCGCACCGCACAAATGGCGGCGTTGATTGGCGGCTTGGTCAACATGAGTTATGGCCGGGAAGATGAACTAGAATCTGACCGGCTGGGCGTGCGCTTTATGGCCGATGCCGGCTACAATCCAAATGCAATGGTTCAAGTGATGGAAATCTTGGCCGAGTCGAGTGAGGGTGGTGGACAGCCCGAGTTTTTTAGCACCCACCCTAACCCAGAGAACCGTATTGCCAAGATTCAAGAAGCAATCCAAACCGAATTCCCCGACGGCCTACCCGGTGGCCTGGTCGATTAGGCGTGCGGTATCGCCCCAGCAGCCAGACCATTTATGATCAATAGCGTCAAGTCCCAGCAAGGCGCCGATTCTGAGTCGATCAACGAATTACCATAAGCCTAACAAGTAAGATAAACAAAGGGCGCTGAACTACGGTTCAGCGCCCTTTGTTTATCTTGAATATGTGTCAATTAATTCTACAGCGTAATTCCACAGCGCACCACTACCTAACAACACCCATGATCCGAAGCTATACCCACGTAGCCGCGGCTAATGCTTGGTTCGAAAGCCGGTCAACCTCCGCCGGCGTCAACGAATTTTCAGCAATAATCGCCTGCATCCGGCTGGCGATATTCTCCCAACTATATTCTTCTAGTAGTTGCTTTTCACGAGCGTGCCGTGTGAGCCGTTGTTGCTCTCTCTCCGCCAATACTGTTTCGACGTGGGCGATAAATTCTGCAGTCGTTTGACCAATGTGGACGTAATCACCGTAGAGTTCCACAATATCGGGAATCGGTGTCGAAACGACTGGCTTGTGCGCCGCAATATACTCCAAGGTCTTGGTTGGGCTCAGGTGACGCGTCGCTTCATTCATCGCAAATGGCACCAGCGCCACATCGAAATGGGCCAAATAGGCAGGCAGTTCATTGTATTGTTTCATCCCCAGGTAATGCAGATTCGGTGCTTGCGGCAAGTCGGCTGGATCAATCTTCAGGACCGGCCCCAGCAAGACAATGTTCCATGCTGGACGCGCTTTGGCCATTGTTGCTAGCAATTCTAGATCCATACGCTCGTCGATAACACCAAAGTAGCCGAGCACGGGCGAGCCAATCGAGGCTAGATCATCTGGACGAGTGAAGGTCTCGGTAGCCGCGCGCACAAAGTGATCAATTTCTACACCGCTGGGGAAGAGATGGGTGTTCGAGTTGTGAGGCAACTTAGAACGGTATAGACTGGCGCCCCCCGTAAAGACAATCTCGGCCCGGCGCAACATCGCTTGCTCTTGTTCTTTTAGCGTGGCAGGGGCGCCCTTAAATGCCGACAATTCGTCCATCACATCGTAAATCAACTGTTGATGCGGAATCGCTGTTACAAAAGGGGCCGCCATCGGCGTGTAGAGCCAGAGAATCGGGTTGTGGTATTCTTCCTTTTCCAGGTAATCGAGCAGCAGCCGTTCATAGGTGGCTTGTGTCTCCGGATCACCATGCCCAATCCAGCGTTCTTCGGCGGCGGGATGGTGTAGGCAGGCCAAGGTGATCTTGCTGCCATTGTACGTATGCCCAGGAAAGGTCCTGAGTTCGGGTTGGTGCAGATTTGTGTTGGTTGTTGGTTCTTCGACAAAAAGCACGCGGTACTGTTGCCCAAGCCGCGAGAGCAGATGTTGTGGTCTCTGCCAGACAAAGCCCCAGCGTAAGTGGCTAATACAGATCAGGTCTTGCATAGATAACTCTTCCTTATTAAAATCTAGATAAAGATCTAGAACGGCGTAAATAAATCTAGTATGCTGCACGTAAATCCATATCCAGTAGGACGGTGCGACAATAGAGCAGTACTTCTACTGTCGCACTGTCCTACTGTCTCCTTAGGAAAATTAGTTACAACGCGCTCAATTAGTCGGTGGCGCTTTCTACAGTTGCCTTACCAGTTTTGCGCGTGCGTAAGGGCTTGGTGGCGCCGTTTGCACCTGGGTGCGCAATGCCATTCTTGGCCGTTCCATTTTTCGTAGCGCCATTGCGCGTCGAACGGGTCTTTGTTGTACCGTTACCCAATGGATTGACCACAGCAGCCGGCACGGTAGCACTCGTCAGCGCGGGTATGAAAAACTCACCCTTCTGGGCAGCATCCACATCTTTAAAGCTGGCGCCGGTATAGAAGCCATCTTTGATCGAGTCGGCAATGCCTTGGAAGATCCAGCGGCCATAGCGACCGACCTGGAAGATGCCATGCTCTTCTAATTTCGCCATCGCTTGTTGCTTCCAGCGCGAGTTTGGATAGGACCAGGTATAAGCCACGTCGATCCAGGTCGGATCAACCACCTGGGCTTCACTGATAAAGCCCCATTCCTGAAGCTCTTCCACCACGGACTTACAATAGTCGGCAATCTCCTGCTCGCTCGGCTTTTGGCTACCGCCGACAAAAGCGCGCTCTACATAGATGCTCACAGCTTCATTTTGCGGCCGGAACGAGGTGGGCAAGAAGGAGCGATCAACATTGCTGTAGAAGCCCACCCGGTGGAAGCCAGATTTGGTGTTCATGTTATAGAGCCAGTGGTCATCTGGGCAGCGTTCGCCACGCAGCGCACCGATATTGAGCACCAGGCAAGATGTATAGGGATCCTGCTTTGCTTCAACACTCAAGCCCGTCATCGTCATCATTTTGTTGAGCGGCAGCGTTGAAAGCAGCGTATCATACGCTGTGGTTGTGCCATCGCTAAAGGCAATTTCCTTTTGGGCAACGTCGATCTGCACCGCTCGTTTGCCATAGCGCATATCACACAAGCTAGCCATCCGTTGTGCTAATACATTTAGCCCCTCTTCTGGATAGACGAAGGTAACGTTATAACCGGCAGAGGGTGCTTCATCAAAGGCGCCTTGGATCACTGACGGGAGACTAACCGGTGATTTGTACGCATCCTGGGGCTGGATTTCAGTGTAGAGGCCAGCCGTATAGAGATCATGAAATGGAAAGAAGAAGAGATCGCACAGGGTAGGGCCAAAGCTCTGCTCCATCCATTCCTTCATGGTTTGGAAAGAGCCGGGCTGGCGCACCAATTCCTTAAGCACGTTGCCAACCACTTCTGTCCCCAAGAAGCGCAGATGATTTTGGATTGGGTAAGGCACATAGACTTCGCGGTCGTGAAAATAGACCGAAGAGCGTCGATGATAGGTCTTCACCGGTGCTACGGTACGGATAAAATGGAGAATCGTCGGGTCACCGCCAAAAATCCAGTGGCCGCCACCAATTTCAAAACGATAGGCCTCGCCATCAGATGGCGCTTCGGCCAACCGGGTACTTTCGCCTGGACGTACATAGTAAGATGAGCAGATGCCACCGGGGTCCGACATCGCTTCAAAGACGGGCAGACCAGAACTCAGACCGGCCGAAAGACCTGTCACGCCGCCGCCAAGAATGTAATTACGCATTGCAACCTCCCAGTCGCGAATTAATAGTGAATAGTAGGTATAAAGTAGTTCGGGCATTCTGTGGACAGAAGGCTCCGGGAATTGTTCAAGTAATTGTTAAAAGTAGCTTTGTCTAGAGTAGACAGCACACCGACACCGCCAGACAATGAACAGAGACAAAAACAGAGGAATTAGGGCAGTAGCTGTTACACTGTCATCTTGTCATCCTTTCACCATCTGACCACAGCTCGGCGTCATCCTCTCATCCCCTGTCGGTTTAGCGACTGCACACCCTGGATATAGGGGCAGGTTGTAAATTGACCGGCCGCTTGGGTTCTGGCTCCACGATGCGGGGCTGCTTGCGCATACGTTCATAGATGGTGACCATCTCACCCACCATGCGGGCCGAGCTGAAACGACGATCAATTCGTTCACGACTCGCTTGGCACCAATTGTCCACCGTGTTTGGCTGCGTAAATACTTCTACAATTGCCGCCGCCAGGGCAGAACTATTGTAGGCTGGCACCAAGCGACCTGTAACACCATCCTCAATCGCCTCGCGCGTGCCACCCACCTGGGTTGCGACCACGGGCACGCCAATCGCCATTGCTTCTAGGACAACTAGCGGCAAGCCTTCAAAAAGTGAAGGCAGGACAAACAGATCGGCAGCGCCCAGCAATTCAGGCACATCCCTGCGATAGCCGGCAAAGACCACATGGGCAGGGTCGATGCCAATCGCCTGAATTTGCTGACATAACTCTGCCTCTAGGGGGCCTTCGCCCACCCAGACAAAACGGGCATCTGGTTCATGTTGCAGCACTGTCGGCATGGCTTCGACCAGATAACGGTGGCCTTTTTGCTCATTCAACCCGGCCACGGTCAGAATGATTTTCGCCGTGGGTGGCAAGCCAAGCTGCGCGCGCAAACCAGCCCGATCACGGCTGGGCGCAGGCACACAGATGCCATTGCGAATCACCTTTAATTTCTCTGCCGGTACGCCGGCATGGAGGTAGCTGCGATAGGCCGCATTGGAAACGCAGATCAGTTGATCCACTGCCTGCAAAACCTTGGCATAGGCGAGTCGTTCCGCCGCATCGCTTAACAAGTAAGGCAAGTGTTCGGTACGAATAACCACACGTACACCCACTTCCCGAGCGACGGAAATGCCCAAGTGACCTTCCCAGTTCCCGCCCGCATGGGCGTGAAAAATCTCAACATCCAATTTACGCAGATGGCGGTGCAGCAGAGCCGAAGCGGTATGTTCATCGCGCAGGTCTACGCTCACCACCTTACAACCAAGTTTGGCGGCGCGATCTAGCACATAATCACCTTTCGGGTTAGCTGGGCAGACGAAGAGCAGCGGATAAACCCGGCTCAATTCCGACGCGATTGCCAACATATGTTCACCGATGCCGGGCAGCGCTAAGCTGTCGGTAAATAGACAGATTGTTGGCGCACGGGGCAATCGCGAAACCCCGCTTATCACGGCAAGTTTGGACGGCATTGCTTTCGTTGCGGCTCCATTTATCGGGTCAAACGAACGCGCCTCAGTCATCGAGCTTGGCGCCATTTGCGCAAATAGGCGTTGCTGGGTACGCAATTCGCGGGCAAGAGGGGCATAGATGGGCCGTTCACCCTGCTCGTCAACATAATCCCATAAACCGTTGGGACAATACCGTTCATTGTCCCAACCAGGATGATTGAGGATCGGGTAAAGGCAGATCCCTTCCACCGGTGTGCCGACGCTGATCGCGGCGCGCGTTTCATTGCTTACATACTGTAGCCAACCAGGGCGCATCCAGCCTTCGGTGCCGGTTTCGGCAATAAAGAGTGGCCGCTGATAGCGACTGTAGACTTCGGCCAAGATATGGCGGAAAGGTTTGTACTGCGGTTCATGACGGTGGATGGTGCGGCCATGATTAAACCACTGATTGATTGGATAATAGTTAACGCCAATAATATCCAGGTATTTCTCTTGTCCCCCCACTTCTGGCCAGAGCCGACCCGCCAGGACATCCAAACTTTGATATTGGGCCAGGCGATAGGCCTCGGCCTCATGATGCCCCTGTGGACGATCAGGCGAGGCAACAATATTGATAACCGGCTCGATCTGGACAATACGCACCTGCGGTAAGATTTGCCAAACGGCTTCGGTTGCCGCAATCGAGGCACGAATCAGTTGAATCTTCAATTCGCTATCCCGGCCCTGCGCAAATGGATTCATATAGGCCACGTCACCGCCAGCCCAGGCAACGAACGAGATTTCATTGACGGGGACGATCAAGGGGTTTGTATCGGTTTCATCGGCCAACAACTGCGTAAAAGCACGCGTCAAGTTGGCGAACCGGTCAATAAACGCAGGAGCAAAGATGTCCAGGTCATCAGGCCACCCATAATGGAACAGATCCCAAATGATCTGGATGCCGGTCGCCTGCGCTGCCGCAAGCATGGGTCGCACGCTCGAAAAATCATAAAATCCGGGTTTGGTTTCGATCAAGTGCCAGCGTAAACCTTCGCGCACCGTCAGGATGCCTTGGGCTTGTAAACGCTGATAATCGGCCAGCACGTGCAGAGCTGTATGATGTTGGGTTGCAGCCAGTAGATCCAAACGCTTACCGGACCGAACCCGATGCGAAGAGCACTCAAAGCCACCAATAAAAAAGCTCCGAAACAATGAGCTATTCAAAAACAACCATCCCTTTCTTACGGGCCAAATTGTAAAATCTCACCACTTCACCCATACGGCCAGGTGAATCCTTCTATCAGATGAAGGCTAGGTATACAGATAGGCGTATCCATTCAGTTGTTTGCGACTTGGACATTGACAGGCAAATCGCAAATTGAGTGAGTACATTTCAACGGTCACGATTAGCATAAGAATTGAACGCATAAAGCGCAATAGACGACGATACAGAGCTTAGATATAGATGCGGGTACATCCAATAAATAGCATTCGTTTTGTGTGACTTGTCTTGTACCTTGGACACATAGCCAGATACATAGACGTAGCCTCAAGCATCGCTTATGCTTCAACTCAGGATGGATTGTCTAGCGCCGATTAGTTTATGTTTGTAGAAAAGAGATGTAGAGAGGAAAGGAAAATATATGCGTTTTGGATTTGGATTGATTGCCGCCAGCCTGGTGGTATGGACATTAGCGGCTTGTGGACCGGCCGGTCCAGAGCCGTTGTCCAACAACAGTACGCCGCCCACAGGGGCGCAAACGACCGGCATAACCAACACGATGGACATGACTGGCACGATGGACGTAACAGGCACAATGGGGATGACCGACAGCATGGGCATGGCGGATACAGCCAGTGCCGAGCTCCAGAATGTCGCCGGTGACGTGATTGGCACCGCAATTTTCACCCAAACCGCCGACGGTGAAGTCAATGTTTGGGTCGAAGTGACCGGCTTTACCGATGCGGAGCCAGGTGAGCATGGCATTCACGTCCATCAGATTGGCTCGTGTACACCAGAATTTACAGCTGCGGGCGAACACTATAACCCGGACATGGCAAAACATGGC
>JBBRVA010000238.1:0-10080 GCA_038247295.1 Caldilineales bacterium
AAAGTGTAATCTAAACACTCGGTCATCCGGGCGCCCCGGGGGCGCCCGGATGACCGACAGAAAGAAGAAACAGTCCAGGCTTCAGGTCATGGAGTAGAATGGTCTTACGCATGGGTAAACAACTTTGACCACTTTTTCTAGTGTTGAGTACAACGTTCCTGCTATTGGCTAATGTCAGACGCAGTGCAGCGCAACCCACCGTCGATCTCAATGCAATTGATCGATTTATCAGTTTCGGCTACCTCACCCTCTTCCGCGCGATGTTGGATGTTTCGATCTGGCTTGGCCTCTGCGCCCTCCTCGGCACGATCAACGGCATTGCTCGCCTTCTATTTTGGGTGCGCCAATCGCGTGATCCAGCCACGCGGAGCGCGCGGGGTTAAACAACCCCGCGCTTACCTGTTATAATAGGCATATATAAAAAGTAAGCTCACCAACCGAGCGTGGGCAACACATTTTTTACTTTCGCTTGATCAGCGAAAAAATAGCGAATTCCCCTATGCATTGCCGCCCCCACTGTTCCTCGCGTATTGGTTAAGCAATTTATATGGCATTGACAGATCTACAAACGACCCAGACCCAGCACAACCTACCCCTGCCGCAGACCCGCTTTATCGGTCGCAGACAAGCACTAGATGAGGTCAAGCAGCGGATCGCAACCTGTCGTCTGCTGACGATCACAGGGAGCGGTGGCAGTGGTAAGACCCGGCTCGCGCTACAAGTGGCATATGCGATACACAGCGAGTATACAGACGGTGTGTGCTGGGTGGATCTGGCCGCTCTCGTCGATCCAACCCTGCTGCCCCAAACCGTTGCCGCCGCCCTGCATCTCACGCAGCAGCCGGATCACTCCTGCACGGCGCTGATCACTAAATATCTGCACAATCGCAAAATACTCCTGGTGCTCGACAATTGCGAACATCTGCGCGCCGCCTGTGCTGCGCTGAGCGAGGCCATTTTGGCGGACGACGGCGCGGCTCATATGTTGGTCACCAGCCGCACACCGTTGGGGGTAGAGGGTGAACAAATCTGGGTAATGCCGATGCTGGCCTTGCCGGCTCCGAATGTCGCGCTGTCCGTGGCGGACTTACAACAGGTCGAAGCAATTCAGCTTTTTGATCTACGGGCCCGGGCAGCTGCGCCCCTTTTCAACGTAGATGGGCACAATGTCGAGGCCATCGCTCAGATCTGCCGGCGGCTGGACGGTCTGCCGCTGGCCATCGAATTGGCCGCCGCGCGCATCAACGTTCTAACGCCCAAACAGATTGCAGCACGGCTGGACGACAGCATGCGCCTGCTGACACGCGGTGCACCAGTTAATGGTGCGCGCCATCCAACGCTGCGCGCCGCCCTGGATTGGAGTTTTGATCTACTGACCGTTGCCGAGCAAAGCTTTTTTACGCGCTTGGCCGTCTTTGCCGGCAGCTTCGCCCTGGACGCGGTCGAGTGTATCTGCCCCGGCGATGGGCTGGCGCCGGATGATCTGCTCGACTTGTTGGCAAGTTTGGTCGAGAAATCTCTCGTCACGGCCGTCGAACAGGGCGATGAGATGCGCTACCGGTTGCTGGAGCCGATCCGCCAGTATGCGGTCGAGCGACTCCGCCACGGGTGTGAAGAGCGCGTCTGGCGGGCGCGCCATGCGGCTTGTTATCTAGCGCTGGCCGAACGGATCGAACCGGCGCTGCACGGTCTTGATCAGAAGGCACAGATCGAGCGGCTGGCGCAGGAGCATGACAATTTTCGCGCCGCTTTGCACGAGTTTGCGACCACGGAGCAAGTCGAAGCCGGCTTGCGGCTCGGCAACGCGCTCTTCCCCTTCTGGCGCGTGCGCGGCTTTTTTAGCGAAGGCCAACGCTGGCTGGAAACCTTTCTCCAGCGCAGCCCAGCAGCGGATAGCGCAGTGGTTCACATCAACGCATGCAATAGCCTGGCTCGACTCCAGCATGAACAGAGCAACTTTTTAGCGGCGCGCGATCGCTTTGCCCAAAGTCTGGCATTGGCGCGTATGGCCGCTTATGCACCTGGCATCGAAGTTGCCTTGGTTGGGCTGGGGATCGCCGAGTGGGAGCTTGGCAACTACCCTGCGGCCCGCGCCGTGTTAGAAGAGGGTGTGCAGCATTGTCGTACAAGCCAGAATTTGTCGATCTTGGCGCGGGGCTTACGGATTCTGGCCCTGGTCCATTGGAGCCAGGGCGAACTATTTACGGCGCGCGCCTGTTGCACAGAGTCACTGGCGCTGGCGCGGCAAATGGGTGATGCCGGCGGTATTGCGGGCAGCTTATTCAACCTGGCGCTCTTGACTTCGCAGCAGGGTGAGTACGCCGAAGCGGATCGCTGCTATGCAGAATGTCTGCTCCTAAACCGTCAACTGGGCAACGAAGCGATCGTGGCCGATATCTTACTCAACTTGGGCAGTTTGGCCATTGGCCAGGGTAATTTTGCCGCCGCCACCGCCTATGTCGAAGAGGCCGCGCAGATCCACAACCGGCTGGGCGATCAAGGTGACGTTGCCTACAGCCTCGCCAGCCTGGCCGATATTGACTTCTACCGCGGGGATTATGCCCAGGCGCGCACCCGCTATCAAGCCGCGCTGGCCCGCTTTCAGACGGCTGGCAACAAACGTTTAGTCGGCCGCGCCTTAGGCTGGTTGGGCCGCATCGCCTGTCGAGAAGGGGATCTGGAAACGGCGGCTAGGCTCTGCGCCGACGCGCTCACCCTGCGGACAGCGATTGGACACAAGGCGGGCATCACCTTTTCCCTCGAAGAAGGCTACGCCGAACTGGCACTGGCGCTGGGCCAGCCGATGGTGGCCGCGCGCCTGTTAGCCATCGCCGATGGACTGTATGAAGCGATGTCGCGCACGCGCTGGCCGGTAGAAGCCCAGGCCACCGAAGCGCGGCGAGCAAAAGTCCATGCGCAGTTGGGTGAGGTCGCCTTTGCTACGGCTTGGGGCGAAGGCCAGGCGATGAGCATGGAACAGGCCGTTACCTATGCACTAAACACACTTTCACCAACGGCCGTGGCTCAGCCACGTCACGAATTGCGTATTTATGCATTCGGCCCCGTGCGTATCTACCGGGGCGAACATATGCTCACTGCGGCCGACTGGGTTTACACCAAAGCCCGTGCGTTGGTGCCCTATCTGCTCTGCCACCCAGGCGCCACGCGTGAACAAATCGGGGTCGAATTCTGGCCGGATGCCTCAACCGAGCAAGTGCGCAAACGCTTCAGCGCCGCTCTCGCCCATGCCCGCAACGCGCTCGGCCGCAAGACGGAGTCGATCACGCTTGTCGATGGTCGCTACAGCCTCAACCGCACGCGTGCCAGTTGGTTCGATGTGGAAGTGTTCGAAGCTCGGCTGCGCGCAAGCCAAGAGCTATTGCAAAACGGGAAGGCAGATAGCCGCTTGACCGATGAACGCCGCAGCGCTTTGCTCGAGGAAGCGATCGAGCTCTATCAGGGCGATTTTGCCGAAGACATGCTTGATGACGCGTGGCCCGAAGCTCGGCGCACAGCGCTACGCGAAGCATACTTGGCCGCATTGCTCACCCTGGGCCGCATCCACATGCGCAGCGGACAAATCGAGCGTGCCAGTACACTATTGCAACGGGCGATCAACAAAGAGATCTACCTGGAAGAAGCCCACATCGATCTGATCCGCTGCTATATCCGGCTCCACCAACGCAGCCAGGCGCTGCGCCAATATGAGGTACTCGTCCAGGCGCTGGCCGAATTGAATGTCACTCCTTCGCCAGAATCCCAGTCGCTCATCGAGCGGGTGCGGCGCAACCAACCCCTTTTAGACGTTTTTTAGACACCGCATGCTATAAAACTGATATGCTGACCGGTTGTGCGCCAACGCATGCGGGCCTGCATCGTTCTACCTTTGTCTGTGCAATCACACCTCATCACCGCCGCCACTCGTCTGCTTTTACCGTCTGCTTTTACACAAAGCATCCGCCTATGTGTCACCGCTACATTTATTAGTCATGCATTAAGGAGTAAACTATGTTGCGATATTTTCCACGTACGACTGCCTGGCTGCTAAGCCTACTGGTCGTTACGGCTTCGCTGATCGGCGGGCCATTGGGTGCGGCAACCAGTCTGGCCGTGCAGGCTGCGCCCAACGACACACCGACGCCCGTCATTACCGACAATCAGTTGGAAGAATGGACCGTGGGCGCGGGTCTGCTCTACTGGGCTAACAACTGTTTTGCCGATGAGTTCAACCCGTTTGCTGAGCTAAAACGCAAGCCGATTGGCGGCGGTACCGTGCGCACGTTGGAGACGATCAATGACTTCAGCCTCTGTATCACCTACCAAAACTTGCTGAGTTCAAGTGATGGCCTCTATTACTTCGACGACAGCCAGGATCGGATCGAGCGGATGCCGTTGGGCGAACCGTACACGCCCCAAGTCGTGAAGACGCTGACGAGCAATCAATTTCCGAATACCGGCAAGCCGTTTATCGAGGCGGGCGGCTATTTGTACTGGCTGCACTTCGCCAACAAAATCTACCGCGTGCTCAAGGACGGCAGCGGTGAGGTCGAAACCGTCGCCGATACAGGCGCACCCCCCACCGACGTGATGGTCGTCGGCAACACCGTCTACTGGGCCGAAAGCAGTGGCATCTGGTCCACACTGATCAACTGCGAGACCCTGCCCTGCACCAGCAGCCAGCGGCTCTTTAGTAACGTTGGCCAGAATGCCAGCGCATATGGGTTGCTCTATCAATCCCTCGGCGGGATCAACGGCAACTATCGCATCTACTGGGTGGAACGCGTGACGAGTGGCGCCAATAACGATTATCAGATTCGCTATCGCGCCTGCAATCAATTGACCGTCTGTTTCGTCCTGCCACCTGGGGGCCAGCTCCCGGACCCGCCCCCCAGCTTTTATGGCAGCACAACGAATTGGCGGATTGGCAATCCGGTGCTCGCCAATAATAACCTCTACTGGACAGAAGCCGATTTTAATACGATCACCAACAATAATGGCGACGTAAAGCGCAAGGCCTACAATGCAACCACACCGGGTGCGGATACGATCGCCACAGCGCAGGCCAAGATCGATGGGCGGATCTTTGTGGCCAACGATACGCTTTTCTTTGCTCGTTCGTACACCGGCGTCTATAGCCTGCCGCTCAATGCCAGCGCTATTGTACGCGATTTTAGCGCCGACGGCATGGAGGTGACGCAGGCGATCCAAAACTTGGCTAACAGCGCGCCGCTGGTCGCCAACAAGACGACCTATGTACGCGTCTATGCCAAACAACTTTCCGGTCCCAGTGCGCCCAATGTGGAAGCGCGCCTGGTCGGGATCAAGAATGATCTGCCGCTGCCAGGGTCGCCACTGCAACCGGTCAATGGCGTGCGCGCCTTGGCCACTGGCGGCAGCTATGATCGCGCCCGGCTTGATGATGGCTGGTACTTCCTGCTGCCGGCCAATTGGATCGCAGCCGGTGCAATTACGCTGCAAGTGGAAGTTGATCCACGCCAGATTCACAGTGACCCCAATCGCGCCAACAACGCCCTCAGCCGGCCGATCTCTTTCCAGAATCAACCGCCCGTCTGTGTATGGACGGTGCCCGTGCGCACCCATACGCCGTTACCTTCGACCAACGATCCAAACTTCTGGAGCATGGTTAGCCACTTTAACCGGCGCTGGCCCGTGCCAGACACCTGGATCTTTCGGGATACGGACCCGGTCCAAGAATTACAAGTCTGCTGGGCAGGTCCTTTCCCCTATCCCTGCCACGGACCTTACGAGTTGGAAGACGGCTGGGGCATCACCAACGGCATCCCCGACCGCGACAAGGTGATCGTTTCGTTGTGGACACGCGCCCAGCTCTCCTTTAACCCGGATGCTTGCGATAACATCAACGCGCCAGTTCACTTTATGGGTATGGTCCACCCCAACGCCAACAATGGCGGTGCATCTGGTTATGCCAGCACGGTGAGCAACCAGTCGTGGGTGCAACTGCCCGACCATACGCCTAATCCAGTTCCGGCCGGCTGGAATCAGTTGCGTGCAGGCAGCACAATGGCGCAAGAATTAGCCCACAACCAGGGTCGCAAACACGTCAACTGTGGCAACCCGGACAATGTGGACAATAGTTATCCTTATCCGCCGTGCCAGATCGCCAATAGCGGCGCCGACAGCTACTATGGTTTCGACGTGACCACGCGCCAGCCGATCCGGCCCGATCAGACGGCAGATTTCATGTCCTATGCCAGCCGCAGTTGGGTCAGCGATTACACCTGGCGCGCTTTGCTCGATGCATTTGCCGCCGCCAGCGCCGCCAGTGCCAGCGCCAATGTCACCCCGGCGGCCACAGAGGAAGGCAACAGTGTCTTTGTCAGCGGCCTGGTCGATACGGCCAACAACCGTGGTGAGATCAGCGTCGGCTTGATCTTGCCTACCGCTTCTGTGCCGCCGGCCACCCGCCAAACGCTGCGTGTGCAAGCCGCCGGGATCGACCATGAAGGGGCGCCGCACGCCGTTTACACCCTGCGCCTGCTCGATCCGAGTGGGACAACGCTGGTCGACCGTTTACTAACCCTAACCGAACTTGACGATCACAGTGAGGAAAGCCACGCCGCCCTCTTTAGCGATCTGTTTGCGCAACCCACGGGCCAGGTCGCGACGATCCAACTGCTGGCCGACGGCGTTGTCATCGATACAGTAACGCCGGGCGTCAATCCGCCCACCGCCGCCATCCAACAGCCAACCGGCGGCGCACTGATCGATACCACGCTGACCATTCAGTGGACGGCCAGTGACCCCGACCCGGATGATCGTCTGCTCTTTACCGTGCAGTATAGCCACGACGCTGGCGCAAGCTGGCACACGCTGGCGCTCGATGTGCCGAGCACGCCGGATCCCAACAACAGCCTCACGTTGAGTGATTTGGGCTCTTTGCACGGCAGCGCACCTAACGCGGCGCGGATCCGCATCTTGGCCAGCGATGGTTACAACACAGCCATTGCCACTTCGCAGCCGTTCACACTCAAGAATCGCCAGCCAGAACCGGTGATCCTAGCCCCCGGTGCCGGGCAGACCTTTGGCGCTGGACAAACGATCTTGTTACAGGGCAACGCCAATGATGCTGAAGATGGAGGGCTACCGGCCAGCGCACTAACATGGCAGATCGATACGATCGGCTACGGCGCTGGCACCGATCTCAACGCGGCTGGGCTTGCACCTGGAGCGCACACCACCGCGCTGCGCGCAACCGATACCAACAGCCAGGCAGTGACGACCACGGTCGACTTTACCATAGCGCCATTGAGCATACCGCTCGCTACCGCCCCGCTGTTGGACGGATCTTGCGACGACGCAGGCTATGCCGGCGGCAGCAGTTTGGCACTGAAACCCTATAGCAATGGTGACCAAGCCAACGTGCGCATCCTACGCAGCGCCGACGACCTATGGGTTTGTTTTTCCGGTCTACCCGCGGGCACACCGGCGCCAGGCGCCTTCGTTGGGTTATACGCCGACATCGACAACAGCCGCGATCCGCTGGCACAGGCCAGCGATGCAGGCTTCTTTGTCGGCGAAGATGGTGATGTCTTCACCCAAGCGGGTGACGGCGCCGGCAGCTTTGTCGTGCCCGGACCAGGTGGGCTCCAAGGCCAGGTGATGGCTGGCGCGACCAGTTGGAGCGCCGAACTGCGGATTGCGAAAACGGCACTGGGCGGCTGGGATCATCTGGTGGGCTTACAATTGGGCCATTACTGGGTCAGTAGTGTGGGTGATGATTACCTGTGGCCTTACCATTCGGTGGGGCATAAACCAAATACCTGGGCCACCAGTGCGCTAGGCAACCAGCCGGTGATCACGGCAATCGCGCCGTTCACAGCGACGGTGTTGGGTTCCGCCTTCACGCTAAGCCTGGAAGGCAGCGGCTTTGTCAGCGGCACGCAGACGCTGTGGAACGGAAGCGCCTTGCCGACGACCTTTGTCGATGGCGAACATCTGACGGCGCAAATCGCCGCCGCGCAACTGAACAGTGCGGCCACGATCCAGGTTACCACGCGTTCGCCCGCACCAGCCAACTTCACATCAAACGCCGTGCCGTTCGTAGTCGAAGCGGCGCAGCCAGTGATCACAAACCTATCCCCGAGCAGCGTCGTGGCCGGTAACCCAACGCTGACATTAACCATTGATGGCAGCAATTTTGCCACCGACGCGCAGGTGTTGTGGAATGGGACGCCACTGACCACGCAGTTTGTCGGCCCCACGCAGGTCAAAGTGCAGATCGAGGCTGCACTGCTGGCCAATGGCCAAACCGCCGGTGTGGCCGTGCGCAATCAACTGCCGGATGTACGCATCTCCTCCGCGGTCACGTTTACGGTTGATCCCAACCAGACAACGACTAGTACGGTCTATCTGCCTTTGATCGCAAAGTAAAAGATTCCAAAGCGCTCATTTCCCCTGTTTTACATTGGGAAATGAGCGCTACCAACGATGGCTGGGCGATCGAGAAAGCTGTCATTGTGCGCGACGGCGATAACTTTGTCGCCGAATCTTCAGAGCAGGTTCTCATCAGCGCGCGCGAAGTAGCTTCCAGCGATTAAGGCAAGGCCTGTGGACCTGCGCCAAGGCGCAGGTCCACAGATTACCCATTTATTTACTGCGTCGTCGCCCCCAAAAAGCGCAAAGAGCCGAGCACGCCTTGGAAGAAAGCTTCAGCGGCAGTTCGCGCCGCGTCCGTCTCGCCTAATGGGGTCAAGAAGAAGCTATACAAGCGCTCGTTGTGAATCAAGGCAATGCGGCGGTTGAGATCCTGGCCGGGCAAGTTATCCAGCGCAATCGCCTCTACCCCACCAATCGTGATCGAACTGCGTTCCACCTCGATCCCCGGCAATGTATAGTCGGCTTCCATTTGATCGGCCACCTCGGTTAGTGTGCGCCCGGCCGCATCTGCGACAAGGATCGAGGCGCGCGGGTCAATGTGGTTCATCATCTGACCCTTGACCACTTCCGTGCTATTGCCTTCGGATGCCGGCAATGGGACATAACTGTCCGGATAGAGCAAACAATAGCCGTGGGCGGCATTGATCAGCAACCGCGTTTCATGCCCCGCGATCAGACAGACGGCTGGGATATCGCTGGGTTGGACAGCGGGTGGCGTGGCCTGCACCCGAGCCCACAGATTGGCAGCCCAGTTCGTCGCGGCAACGGTTTCATCCTCGCTCATCGGCTGCGTGCCCTGGCCGTCGATATAGTTATCGTCCTGGTAGAGCGCCGCGCGCGTGTAAAGCCAGGCATCCAATTGGACCATCTCTCCGCCGGTCAACCAACCCCCAATCGCTTCGACAATTTCTGTAGTGTCACAGGTGCGGGTTTCGGCATAGGCATACCCATAGGACAAAACAGTCAGGTGGGGGCAGACATTTTCTAGTGGATAGGGCTGCTCCACCTGCCAACTCAGCACCGTGCGCCCAGTCGCGCTGACCCGATCCGAAGCCAGCTCGGCATGCGCAGTGCGCACCCAGGCCAAGATCGCTCGTTGCCACGCCTCACCCCGGATCGAGCCCATACCGTTGAAGATCAAGGTTTCGGTGGGGGTTTCGTAGACAAAGGCGGCGAAGCGATTCTGAATGTCGAACCAGTCGAGGGCAAAACGTTTGCCAATATCGACAGTATGCACGGCATTGTCACAGGTCACTAGCCCGGCGTGTTGATCCCCGGCCAGGTTGATGCCCGCGCACTTCGATGTGTCATCGCTGCCAAACGCTTGCGGCCCCTGATAGACCAGTGAGGCCATGCTGGCACCGCCGGCAGCTTCCATGCTCACCGTCTCGGCCCACTGCGCCAGCCCCTGCTGCTCGTCGGCGGTGGCGCTGTTTGCACCCTGACCAGCAAAGTTGATCTGACCATAGGCAGTCTCGGCATCAAAGGCGGCATAGTTCGCCACCCAATCGACCAGGGTGGCCTGGCGGGCAGGGCTGACAAAAGGGCTGCCAATCGGCGGCAGACCACACCAGCCGCCGGCGACCCCCTCAAAACCGATGATGGCCTCCAGACAGCGGCCATCGGCGGCTTGACCCTGCCAAGTGATAATCGTTGCACCGA
>JBBRVA010000239.1:0-10074 GCA_038247295.1 Caldilineales bacterium
TGCACTTTGCTGCCCACATAAGCCACCAGTTTAGGGGCCGCATAGACGAGCCACGGCGCATAGAGCAGGGCGATAACCGTGTCAGCAAGTAGCAGCGTCCCCACCTTGCGCAAACGCCGCCGAAAATGCCAGCTTGCCCAGAGCAAATGGGCGACAAAAAGAAACGCTGTATAGTAGAGCGTGTAGAGGGCCAATGCACTGCTAATAATATAGCCAATGTAGGCTATCCGCTTGTCTGCTCTGTTTTCCAGTCCTTTGATGATTTGCCAAAAAAATATTGTGCTAATGATGCCTAATGCCATTGCTAGACCGTACATCCGCACTTCTTGGCTATAAAAAAGATGCATCGGGTTGACCGCCAACAAGAGGAGGGCGAGTTGGATCAAACGGGGACGTTGGGGGAAAAAGGTATGGGCTAAGGCGGCAAACAAGGGTAGGCTAATTAGACCAGCTAGCACAGAGAAGAGACGCAAGACAATTGGTTGCGCGCTTTGGAAGAGAGCTAACCAGCTATGCAAAAGTGCATAGTAGAGCGGCGGATGAATGTCGTGCGCTGTCAGCCAGATCATGCGCGCCACCGGCTCGGTGGCAAAGTAAACACTATACCCTTCATCCCACCACAATGGCTGCCAACTGAGCCAGAGCAGGCGCAGCAGAAATCCTGCTGCGATGAGGAGAAGGATGACGAACGACGAACGACCAATGACCAACGATGATGGTTGGTCGTTCGTCGTTCGTCGTTCGTCGTTCGTCGTTCGTCGTTCGCCTGCCGTCACTCGCTCAGCGCTGCTCATAGCGCACATAAAGTTCCTGGTTTGGCTCATTCTGGCCAAGGGTAAAGGTCGCTGGAGGACCCACCGGCGCGCCATCTTTGATCAATTGCACGGTCCATACCCCCGCCGGAGTGACGCCAGGGAACTCAACTTTCAGGTTTTGGAAGCGCTGGCGTACATCCGCTACGGGCCAGGTAAAGCCGGGTGGCCCCCCAAACGAGGTCGCACTGACCGGTACATCTGCACCATCTTTCTTGACGCTAATCGTAAAGCCTTCTAGCGCCAGGTTACCTTGGTAGGCATAGAGGAAGATGCGTACTACTTTGGATTCGGGGAATTGTTCAGTCACAATTAGGTCGAACGCAAAGTTATCCGTGGGTGCAACTGGTTGGGCCGCGGCGGGTGACGCAATCTCTTCTTCAACAGGGGCTTGCGTTGCTTCCGTCTGAGTAGATGGATCGGGGATTGCCGTTGCCGCCACAACAAGGTTGGCACTGTTGTCTGCCAACGGCACGCTCTCGACGGCGCCATCAGCATCAACAAAATCGACCGCTACCCAACCAGGCACATCATCCACACAGCAGACCTGCCACCAGTCACCGCCGCCATTTTTGCCAATGATCTCATACTCTTCGCCCCGATCAACGACTGTCATAATCTCGAAGTCGGTGCTGGGACCAGTGCGGATGTTAACCAGGGGTGTATTGATCACGGCTTTGGCCGGTGCGCTCGCTGGGGTTGCCGCAGTGGCGGCCGCAGTTGGTGCTGGCGTCGTGGCTTCTGCTGGTGGGGGCGTTGTCTGTAGTGTAACTGCCTGCCCGGCCGGTTGGGTAGGTGTCGGCTGGGCTTCCATCCCCTGTGTAGAGTTGCCTGTGTTCGGCGCCAGGGTAGGGGTAAAAGTGGGATAGGGAGCGCGAATCTGAGCAATCGATTCGTCGGCCGGCTCTGCGGCTTGCGCGCCACAAGCCGTTAATACACAAGCTACAATCAGCAGCCCAATGGCCCAACCGACTTGGCGCTTGCGCGCCCCAAACTTGTTTGTCACCTGCTGCTTGCCTTTTGTGTCTGGCCACTTATCGCTGACAACGCTACTTAGACGATGATGATTTTTTTGCATAGCTCGTTTCAAAGATTCCGTTTCATTAACGTGTTCGTATCCAGGCAATATAGACTTCGCGATTCGGATTACTGGGCGCCGTGGTAAATGTCACTGGGTTCGCAAATTGGTTCCCAGCGCCATCCACCAAGGTGATCGTCCACGTCCCCGTGCCAATAAAAGGTAAACGTGCACCAACTGGATTCTGTGTCGCTGGCGGTACCGGCGTTGGCTCCGGTGGCGTGAATTCGTATTTGTAATTGTACTTTACCCGGTTTCCTGCACCGGGTGAAGCGCTAAAGGAAAATTGATCAGCGCTAGGGCGTTCGGTGCCTGTATTGGGCCGATCAACTCCTTCAAACTTTACCTTTAAAAAATAACCAGCCAACGCCACTTCGCCTTCATCTGGACCACCGGGTGGACCCGTATAGATTTTTACCCAGATCGTCACAAACTCATTATCGGTCGGAAAAAACTCTGGCCCGCGTGCCACTTCAAATGGATAACGCGTTGCCGTTGGGGTTAAGGTTGGTGTGCCGGTGGCCGTTGGTATAAGGGTTGGTGTTGGTAGCGGTGGTGGCTGATCGGCGCCCACCAGCGTTACACTATTCTGATCATTGTTAACCAGCACATGCGTCGAGGCAACCCAGAGTGATGCTCCATTAACGCAACATATCTGGTACCAGGTTCCCTCTGGCGTGCGCCCAATTAAGGCAACAGGGATACCAGGCCCCAATTGCGCGACCAATGGGTATTCAACGCCTGGCCCGGTGCGCAGGCTGACCACGCCACTTTCGACCAAAATAAAAGGTGTTGGGGTTAAGGTCGGTGTGGGTGTCAAGGTCGGCGTAGCTGTTTCGGTGGGCAGGGGTGTGGGCGTCGGCGGTATAGCTGGCTGGCCATCTAGCGGCGATGTTGGTTGGCCTGGTATAAGGGTCGGGCTGGGCGTTGCGGTGGGCGGTAAAGGGATAAATTTATTCGGATCCTCGCCGGGCGGAATGATGATCACACCAGGCGTGCCATTCATCGGTGGCGTAACAATGACAATATTACGAATGATCGTCGCCGTCGCTGTAAAAGTTGGCTCTAGGGGCCGTGTGGGCACGGGCGGCGGCGTTGGTTGCGGCAACAGATCGCTAGCCGAACACCCTAGGACAAGCAGCAGCAAGACGATAACGGCCAAGAACGGAAATCGACGCGACGATGATGGTAATGGTGGATGGCTTTGTTGCTTTTCCGCCGTTGCCATCTGATTGTCACGATTAGGCTGGCACGGTGAGATAGCGGTAAAAGGTGCTGCAAATGGTTCTGGTTGCAACACGGGAAGGCCGCTTTGGAGGTGGCCGCTTTGGGTTGAATTGTCTACGCCTGTTTGCTCCTGCGCGCTAGTTGACACAATGTCCTCAATCTAGCTAACTCTTGCTAAGAAATTGTTTGAAAAAGGTGGTTGCTTGCCAAGCATAAGCCAACGATCGATACGATCGTTTACTGTCCAGCGGCTATCGTCCCTTGTCTGGCTGCTATCGAACGGCGAGTATAGCATGGATGCAATGGAAAGACCAATTAACGAATTCGCATCCAGGCAATGTAAATTTCACGCCGGTTATCATTGGGCTGTGTTGTGAAGGTTTCTGGTGCAGAAAGTTGATTGCCTGCTGCATCAGTCACATAGACAGTCCAGGTGCCACTGCCCAGCAGTTCGGCCGGTGTCCTCGTGCTATTCGGGTCTTGAGACTTCGGGTCGGGCGGAATGTATTCGTACTTATAATTATATTTGACCAGACAACCGGCGCCTGGACCTGCGCTCGTCTGGAAGTTGCCGGACGGCTGAAGCATATTGTTGGCAGGCCGCTCAAAGCCATTGAACAACACTTTTAGATAATAGCCTTCAACCGGTGCTTCCTGATTTTCTGGAAAGTTGACCGGAACAGGGCCAGCAATCATCTTGGCACGGATGGTTAAAAACTCATTGTTTGTCGGGCACAGTTCGGGGCCGCGAATCTTCATAAACAGATAAGGCGTCGCTGTCGGTGTCGTGGTGGGCGTGCCTGTGACTGTCGGCGTGAAAGTTGGTGTTGGGGTCGGCGGTGGCTGATCGGCGCTCACCAAGGCGACGGCGCTGGGATCGTTGTAGACGCGTACATGGGTGGCCGGTACCCAAACGATCGCCCCGCTCACACAACATAGTTGGTACCAGGTCCCCTCTAAGTTGCGTCCAATCAACGTGATGGGAATATTCGGACCCAATTGATTCACCGCCGGGTAGGCAACCCCGGGCCCCGTGCGCAAGCTGGCAAAACCACTCTCAACAGCAACAAAAGGGGTTGGCGTCAAGGTGGGTAAGGGCGTCAAGGTTGGAATGGGCGTCCAAGTTGGCAACGCGGTAGCTGTCTCCGTCGGCGGTAGCGGCGTTGGTTGCGCGGTTGGCGTGCCGGCTTCGCCTGGCGTTGCGGCGGGTGCGACTGGTGTACTCGTAGCCGGCACGGGAATCACATCACGTGGATCTGTACCGGGGGGAACGATAATTACACCCGGTGTGCCGTTATAGGGGGGCGTGATGATGATCTGCGGTAGTAACGTATCAGGTGTAGGTGTAAAGGTGGGCGGCAAGGCGCGCGTCGCAATGGGCGTAGGGGTAGGCCGCACCAGCAGATCGCTGGCCGAACAGCCCAGCGTAACCAGTAGCAGCGCGATAAATGCCCATCCGATTGATTGACGCCGGCGCTGCCAGCGCGGAGGCCAAGCTGGCGCTGGGTTGCCTGTGCGGACTTGCTCTTGAACACTCATTGACACAAAGCCCTTGCGGCTGATGGTTGTTGCTTGATCATGCCAGAAAATGTAACACAAAGGGTCTAATGGCAAAAATGCCCACAAGGTCTAGTGGATGGCGCTTATTGCCGCCTTTGCTCTTTATAGCCTGACATTAAAATTCTACTGTGGCAAAATTCTACTGTGGCGTATTCAACAGAGGAGTATAGCATGGGGACAAGGGAAAGGCTAATGACGCATGGGCGCACCCGAAGGGCGTCAAAATGTGGTGCAACTGCTTATATCTGCACGCGAGTAGACAATAATGAGGGGCCGCAACAACAGCTGCAAAGACGAAAATTTTTTGCGGCCCTTCTTGCGGAGTCAAATGGGGGTGACTTTTCTCCTAATGGGTTGTAAGCGCCAAATTTGTAAAATTGGCCGTTTCCCAACCTTCATTTTTCAGCGCTTGTTTAACCTTGCCTACAAGTGTATCAATCGCATAAGGCTTCTGCAAAAAAATGACTCGATGATTATCGTGCAAACGCTCTCGCGTCTCGAATTCTGCATGGCCAGAAGAAATAATAACCTGAATATCTGGGTCTACTTGCCTGATTTTGCGTAAAGTTTCTGGCCCTGCCATTACTGGCATTATCATATCGAGTAGGATTGCATGAATATCAGCGCGCTTTGCTTTAAAGATTTCTATGCCTTCTTGACCATTGGCCGCGGCAATGGTTGGTACTTCAACCATCTCTAGAATATCTTGCACCGATTCGCGGATCATCTCTTCATCGTCAATCACTAAAAGCATATTGTCACCTGCGTTTTATGTGGGGAGGTATGATTAATATTCTTAGGACTTACGCAGCTTCACCTGGGAGCGCCGGCATCTTGCCGGCAGCCGCCAGGGATGGCGGCGATCCCGGTGCGTAAGTCCTAATTCTATAGAAATTTAAATTATTATAGCTGAATGGACCTTCTGCTAACCAAAGCAATTTGTGCTCTCTCTTATTAATCGCTCACAGACCTTAAATCCTTCGCAAGGTTGTGACCAATTTTAAAAATTGATAAATTTGCGCCACGCAGGTATTCCAAGCACCAGTTTTCAGCCATGGTGGTAGTTGGATTGACGACGCGCGTTTCGCAGAAACTTTGCAAAAACGGTAAGTGATCGTGCTACATAGACCACAAAATTTGAGCAGATAGCTCAACTCCGCTATAATAAAAGACTTGTGCGCTGTTGTGTACAAATTATTGTTCGCTCATCAGCCAAAAGTGTGCAAGCATAATATTTTGCCAACACACAAAATAGCGGTTTTCACACTTATCATCGATGGGCTATTATTATTTTATAACGGTTCAATTTGTACCGTTATACACTACGTGGCATTGCTTCTTTTGAATCGGATCAAATACCACGCTTGAAAATAGGGAGAAATTGTATGGCTCGTATGAAAGTTTTGTTAATGCAGGACGTTCCTAGTCTGGGCACGGCTGGCACAGTTTACAGTGTCGCTGGTGGCTACGCCCGCAACTATTTGATGCCGCGCGGTATGGCTGTTGTGGCCACCAAGGGCGCATTAAAGCAGGCCGAAGAAATCCGCCAGGTGGGTGTGCGCCGTCGCGCCCAGGAACGCGCCAACGCCGATGCACAGGGGCAGATGATTACAGGCAAACGCCTGATCTTTGCTGCCAACGCGGGCGAGAACGACCGCCTCTATGGCTCGATTACAACTGCGGATATTGCCGAAAAACTGTCGGCTGCGGTTGGTTTTGAAGTGGATCGCCGGCGTATTGAATTGGAACATCCAATTCGCGACTTGGGTATTCACTCGGTGCAGATCCGACTGATGCCGGAAGTGAATGTGAAGTTCACGGTGGCCGTTGTTCGTGAAGGTGAAGGTTGGTCTGAAGCCGAAGCGCGTGCCGCTGCCAAAAGCGCCAAGCAACAGGCAACGGAGCAAGCTGCGTAATTAGTTCACGTTCAAAAAAAGCGCTGCTGGCTCGAGCCAGCAGCGCTTTTTGTTAGCGCTTTTGTACCTTGCATAACCCTCTTCTATTGCAGGGGTAACACCACTTCCGCTATGTTCTCGAATCCCTCGGCTGTGCGGCGGTAAAGAATGAGCGTAAAGCCATCGGCGTCAGTGGGAAGAGGCAAACGATAGGCATCGGCTACCGGCTCACCTGCCGGCCACCCGTCTAACGCCAGCAGACCTTGCGCTGGGCGCGCTCGATCTTGCTGAATAATGCCCCCTGATCCATCGGCCAAAAAGGCCCCTTGTTGGGTGGGCCGCACACTGATTGATAAATTCTGGGGCCACTCTTTAGCCCAGATTCGCCAGAAAAGTGTGATATCCACCGCTGGCTCAATAGCGACATCCACCGGTTGTCCATCCGGCGCTGGGGCTGTGTGATAGCCATACAAAGTGATTTGTGGCGTGATGGCTTGCTCCAACACATACTCCGGTTTTTCTATCACTGTTGGTGTGCCGCTTTGAAATAGGATCCAATCTGGCCCTGCGCTTTGTTGCGCCGTGACCAGCGCGGGTGGCAATTCGGCGCGCAAGGTGACGGCCGCCTGCCAGGTCGAGTAGACCGGTTGACCCTGCGCCAACCACTGGGCTGCTTCACTGCTGCTCACGACCCGTAAATCTGGACGAATTTGCCAAATGTCGGTTAGATATTGGAGACCGAGCGCGTCATCCACGGCGGCAAACAAAGCCGTGTTGGGCGCCAATGGTTGAGCCAGTAGCACGGCCGGCCGATCAAACGCTGTGTCGGTCGGGCGGTTGCGACTGTCGGCTGCTGGCCAAGAGGCATTGATGCGCCACACAATCAGCAAGGTGAGAAGTAGGAGGGGCAGATAGCGAAATTTAGCCAGCCCTGCGCGGGAGGCGGCCTGTTGCCACCTGTCCAGCAGCGCGGCGACGCCAAGCAAAATGAGTGGATAGGCAGGCAAGATCACCTGGAACCAGTTTCCGTAGCGATAGGCCCAGCAGAAGATGGCATAGAGTAGAAGCGTTGCGTAGAGAAGAACGGCCAAGGAGCGCTTCAGCCGCGAAATCCCGATCAGGCCGATAATAAACAAGGGCAAACTAAGCTCGTGCCACATCAAATTCGGAAAACCATTGCCCAGCAATGCTCGCTGTGGCTCTAAGCCCCACCCCAATTCCTGGCGCCCTTGCGCCGTACTGATAAAGGCCCAAAACCATGCTTGGGGCGTATCCCAATCACCACCAGCGCCCCACCACTCTGGGTGGGCTGCGCCACGCCGGTAA
The DNA here is from genome assembly GCA_038247295.1 of Caldilineales bacterium. GTDB lineage: Bacteria > Chloroflexota > Anaerolineae > Caldilineales > Caldilineaceae > JAPLGZ01. The sequence goes on from JBBRVA010000239.1 coordinate 7,899, forward strand.
ACATAGGCGTAACTGATCAGTGGTATGAACGCCGCCACCAGCGTGCCCAGCACAATTCGCGCGGAACGCAGCAGTGCTGGCGTTTGCCAGAGGACAAGGCCCACGATCGGGGGCACTATCAGCGCCACCGTGAGCATATGGGCGAGGGAAAGACCGCAGAGGAAGGCGAGGAGGATTAGGTAGCGGAGATTAGGGACTGGAGATTGGAGATCAATCTCCAATTTCCAATCTCCAATCTTTTCGCACCACAGCAAATAGACATAAACAATCGCCAATGTCTGCGCCACTGCGCTGCTGTACTGTTCTGTCGTCGTGGCGTAATACCAAAAGAAGTAAGTGACGGCGTAAAAGGCACAGAGTAGCCAGGCTAGCGGCCAGTTGCCGGCTGGACGCTCGGGCATGCGCGTAAGGTAGCACAGAATGCGGTAAAAGAGCCAGAGCGCAACGAGTGCCCAAAGCGTGCTGTAACTGCTGAGCAGCGGGATCGGATTGGGCAGCGGATTACCCAGCGCGCTGGTCAGGTTGTGTAGGCCATGAAACCAGAGCCAGCCGCCCATGGTGTAAAGTGGATAGCCAGGAGCATTGCCAGGACGCGCCTGCACCTGGGCGTACTGGTGCGTAATCAAGTCGCCCCCCTCTAACTCGGCGGGCTGGAAGCCATTGTCCAGCGTTGCCAGGTAGAGCAGCAGCGCGCCGAACAGTAAACCTAAACCGGCTAGGGCGGCAACTTTAACCGACCAGAAATAATGGGGCTTGGCTTGGTGTGGAAAATGCATGGCGAGATGCTAACACGAGCGCAAATGTAGCGCAATTTTCTCAAATGGTGGGGCTGAAATTGAGTCTTCACATCACCGAATCGTAACGTTTGAGCTTTTTAGCTGGCCCTCATGTATAATGGCTGGAAATTTTATGCCGATCTGGTTACAGGGTTGCTAGCCTCAAGTGCAATGCAAAGGCGTCAATAGATGTTCGTGAGCCGAGAAATCTAGCCCCTATTGCCCACCTTCAGCTTTCTGATCGGATAAAACTTGTAGACATAACTTGCGTATGGCAGAACATACGTTGCTGATAACGAGGTAAGAAAATATGAACCGAGATTTACGCAATCAGGATCAACTAGAGACGCAACCAGGGGCACCGCTCAAGAAACGCCCGCTGATTGGTGTACCGACGGGCCGCGAGAAATCCAATCGCTTTTTCGGTCTACCGCTTTACATCATGAACCAGACCTACATTCGCACCCTGGAGAATCTGGGGGCGCTGCCGGTGATGATCCCGTTGCAAATGAGCGAAGCCACATTGCGCGGCATCTTCGAACGGCTGGATGGCCTCTTCCTGCCCGGTGGTGAAGATATTGACCCCAGCCAGTATGGCGCGGAGCGGCATCCGCAGTTGGGCGCCACCGATCAAGAGCGCGACCGCACCGAATTGCTGATGACGCGCTGGGCGCTCGAAGCCGGCATGCCCGTGCTCGGTGTCTGTCGCGGTTTCCAGGTGATCAACGTGGTCTGTGGGGGTACGCTCTACCAGGATCTGCACAGCCAGCGGCCCGATTTGGAAAAACATGACTACTTCCCGCCCAACTTTGAACGTTACCGAGTAACGCATCAAGTGGCTGTAGAAGCAGACAGCCGCCTGGCGCGGGCGTTGGGTGCTGTGCATGAAGTTAACTCGATGCATCACCAGGGGATTGACCACCTGGGCGGCGGGTTGCGCGTGGTGGCCCGCGCCGATGATGGCCTGCCCGAAGCGCTGGAAATGCCCCTTTTGCCTTTCGTTGTCGGCGTGCAATGGCATCCCGAAGAATTGGCGAAAACTGATCAACATAGCAGCACACTTTTTTACGATTTTATCTCTGCCGCAGCGGATGATTGGCAAACCCTGATCCCAGACGGTTGGCCCAGCCAATTTCAGCAAATTTGTGGCTTGGCTGGCGCGCGCCGAACTCAAGCCTCGCCCCTTGCCTATGCGCGCCCGCTTGTAACTAGCTAAGAGACAGGATGGAGGGATGACAGGATGACAGCGGGACTCACCATGTCATCCTGTCATCCTGTCATCCTGTCATCCCTTCATCCTGTCATCCTGTCACTCTACCTCCTCCCATTTTCCCCGCGTTTCCCCCATTCATTCCTCCTGTCAATTTGTTCCGGTCTACATCCTTTCCAGTTAGGGAAAA
>JBBRVA010000240.1:0-10070 GCA_038247295.1 Caldilineales bacterium
ATAATCATCTGGGGCTGGTCGGTGATCGTCTTGACCGTTTGCAGGGCACGCATGATCTCTGCCAAGTTGTGCCCATCAATTTCGGTTACGTGCCAACCAAAGGCTTGCCATTTGTCCACGATTGGTTCCAACGCCGGCATGACTTGGACCACAGGCCCTGTCTGTTGATAGGCGTTGAAGTCTAGGATGGCAGTTAAATTGTCCACTCGATATTTGGCGGCGGCCATCGCTGCTTCCCAGATCTGGCCCTCGTCACTCTCGCCGTCACCGATCAGCACATAGACGCGATAATGGTAACTATCAATACGGGCCGCCAACGCGTGGCCTAGCCCAACCGATAACCCCTGGCCCAAGGAACCCGTCGATGCCTCGACGCCGGGCAAGCGGCGCATGTTGGGATGTCCTTCCACGGGGCTGCCAATTTGGCGTAGGGTCGCTAGCATGGCTGGGTCAAAATAGCCTGCTTCGGCTAAAGCAGCATAGAGCGCCGGTGCTGCATGACCTTTGCTTAAAATAAAGCGGTCGCGCTCGGGCCAGGTTGGCTGCTGCGGATCGTGGCGCATGATGCCCCCAAAATAGAGACAAGTCGCAATATCGATCATCGACAGCGAGCTAGAGGGGTGGCCCGATTTAGCCCGGGTGGTCATCTCGATAATCTGGCGGCTGAGCCGAGTAGAGAGGGTCTGTAATTCGGACAATGAACGCCGTGGCAGGGTTGGCGCACTGATTGCTGCTGTACTGCGCGACTGATTACCGTTGCTTGTCTCGCCATTCGCCTGGAGCTGGGTTGATTCTGTCATGGTCTGATTCTCCTTATTTCCTGACCTTAGACGAAAGTGCTAGATAGATGGGTATAAGATACCCACCGCATCGGGGTCAAGAATGGATTAATTTGTAGCCTATGCCATATTGAGTAACCAAATATTTAGGCGACGAAGGATTCTCTTCGATCTTGTTGCGCAGCCGTCGAATGGCAACCTCGATAAAGTTGCCCCTGTGATCCGTTTGGTCGTCCCACAGGGCGCGCCGCAATTCTGCCTTGCTCACTGCGCAATTGACCCGCTGCATGAGATAGTGCAGCAGACGGTAATCGAGCGGGGACAACTCAATTGGCCGATCGCTCACCTTCACGGTATGGGTATCGTGACACAGATAGATGGCGCCCACCGATAGAGCTTCGGTTTGCGTAAGGCGACGTGCCCAACTGGTGCGTCGTAGCAAGGCGGTAATATGCGCGGTCAACGTTTGGGCTTCAAAGGGTAGCGTGATAACCCGATCGATGCCCAGTTCGAATGCTTGCACATGCTGGTCAACATGATAAGCGTCGGTGAGCAAAATGATCGGCGATAGCGTTCTGCGCCTTAATTCGGTCCATAGCTGTGGATCATTTTCATTGTCGGCGGTGGGACCAAGCAAGACTAGGTCGTATGTGTAGACTGGCAGTTCGGCCAGATTGCTAATTTTTCCGATCTGCCAGTCTACTTCAAAGCCTTTGGCTTCTAGGATTTTGCAGAGGTTAGCATAGATCGCCGGTTGTGCAGTAATGACCAAGCTTTTAGTGGCTTGCTGTAAAAGTTCTGGCCGGACAAAGTGCTTTGTCGCCTTGAGATTCGAATGCTGAGTTGTTGAGGATTCTAAAGTTGCATGCATGAGATGGATGTAAGGACAAAAAATAGAGCACAGAAAGCGATCAAGGAAACAGTAAATGCCGGCATATGTGCGCTTTTTTGCAATAGATACTGTGCGACGACACTCATGTCTGTATCAGTCATATCGACTGGATACATCCAACTCGCCTCGCCAAAGAGGATCCCCTCCTCTTCTCGATAGAAGAGGAGGGGTTAGGGGTACTACTGCGAGGTGAGACCAGTGCTTTATGGGTTATTTAGGTTACCGGCGCACTGAGGAGGTCATAATCGACATACCAATAAAGCAAGCGTCAAGTGCGTTAAACAATATGTTTTGTTATCCGACAACTAAGAAATACTGGTGTTGTTCAGATAATGTCTAACGTTTGGATTTGCCACTGTTGAGCGATATTCAAAGTTCCAGTCTTGACTTGAATTAAGTATAGTGCAAAAAAAGCGAGTTGGCTATAGGTCCAGATATAGTGAAAAGATACATATCTAGATACTAGGCTAGAACAGCCCAATCGGATGCGTCTACGAGCGGGCAACGTTTTGGTACCGGTTGTTTTGGTAGATGGGGGTTAGCTCGGCTGGGAAAACCAGATCGGCTGATAGTTGGGCTGCACGTGGCTGCTCTCGGTTGCTGCTCTGATGGGCCAACGCCTGGCGAGCAATAATAGCCGCATGTTTGCGCGTGCGTACATCTAACTTGTCCAGGATGTTGTGAACATGATTCTTTACGGTACCCAGTTCGATCGTAAGCGTTGTCGCAATCCCTTGGTTGCTAAGGCCTTGTTCAATCAAATTGAGCACTTCGCACTCACGCTCGGTCAGCTCGGCATATAGCGAGTTGAAATTTAGATCTTTGAAGCCATTTAGCTCGGAAACCAGTTTTTTTAGTTCGCTGACCCGCGAAATTAGGGCGGCGGCAATGCCGGGTGATACAAGGAATTCACCCTGACAAACGCAGCGAATCTTCTTGACTAGATCCGACAACGATTCATTGGTATGCAAATAGCCAGTGACACCTTCTTCAATGCAGCGCAGAATCATGGCCTTCGACTCAGTGAGGCCGGTGATGATCAGCTTGACGCCACAATTGAGCTTGGCTACGGCGCGTGTTAGTTCAAAAGCGCCGTCATCGACCAAGCTAACACTTACCAATGCAACATCATACCGGTTGCGTTTCAAGGCGGTCAGTGCTTCATTGGGGGTGCTAACACAGGTAACCGCTTCAATATCAGGTTCCTGGCAAAGAGCGCTTGCTTTTAGATCACAAATAAGACGAACTTCATGGGCAATTAAAACACGAATCATGGTATTCCTCCCGACAGTGTCGACGTGTTATTTTCGGCTCCGTGTGCTCGGTTGTCGCAAAATTGATCGGTTTGCAGAAACCGTGCTGGAATTTTACTATCTTGACAACCCGGTGCGGCTTTAGATAGTAAGTGGTGTTGCACATTTGGGCCATGTAGTACAATGGTTAGTTACTCACTAGACTGAGTGAATTTGAGCAGTTGCGATTGTGGCTTATTCGCCAGCGTTGTACGAACAATCAGCTTTGCACTAAGTCTCTAATGGACGGCTTGAGCAGGGCCAAGCGACGCTAGTTCACGCACTACATCTAACAGAAGTGGTGCTATATCTTTCTTTTCCATAAATTTTGCCGAGGTAGAAGAACTCATTTTTTGTAATGCGTAGTAGTTGGCATAGGCACTTAGCAAAAGAATCCGCACTGGCGAACGAGTGACCGAAAGTTCATGCATTACCTCCAAGCCAGACATACCCGGCATGGCTACATCTAGTATAAGAACATCCGGCTCTTTCTCACGCACTAGGTTGAGTGCTGCCTTGCCATTATCGGCTTCGCCTACGATCACAATTTCAGATGAATGCTCAAGTAGACAACGAATTGCGGTTCGTATCCCCTCATGGTCATCAGCTAGTACTACTCGAATTGGCATGAGGATTACCTCAACTAGTGTGTCTACATTAAATCTACTATAAAATACCAATATAAAAAGCGTGTATCCTTATCTATGTAAAGGATACACGCTTATATTGATTTTATCTATGGGGAATGGCGCCGAATCTAGGTAGGGAATTCCCTACCATGCGCCTTACTAATTATTAATGATTAACTTGGGCGTACACCGTAACAACCAGTTACCATTACCTATTTTACCTGACCCATCCATTTTGTACGGCTTTGACGGCGGCTTCGACCCGCGAGTTTACCTGTAGCTTTGTAAAAACTGCGCTAATATGCTTTTCGACAGTTTTATCACTGATGCCTAAACGTAGACCGATCTCCTGGTTAGTTTTCCCAGAGACCACTAATTGCAATACTTGCATTTCTCGCTCCGTCAACTCGGCTGAAGCTTGCACTTTTTGGCGCGTCCAAGCACTCAGGTGGGCTGCTGCGCTCCGGCTAAGCCAACCTTCTTCGCCGCGCGCAATGCCGCGCACTGCATCAACAATCATTTCTGGCGCTTCTTCTTTGGTTAGATAACCAGCCGCACCGCTGCCCAGCAAATTTCGCACATAGGCGACATCGTCGTAGGCGCTCAGCGCCAAGACGCGTACAGGCGAATTGAGCAACTTTAGCTTTTGCGCCACTTCGATGCCGGATAAACCGGGCATTTCCATGTCTAGTAGCAATACATCGGGCGCAAGTGCATAGACTTGGGATAAAACAGCCGCACCATTATCAACTTCGGCAACTACGGTAATATCGGCTGCGCTTTCCAGCATCGTCCGAATCCCCGTGCGCACGACAGGATGATCATCGGCCAGTAACACGCGAATCATCGTCATGTTTCACTCTAGAGACTGATATCAGTTCTATACTTTACTTGTGAGGCGTGGCGCGGTGACAAGTAGGGTGGTTCCCATACCAGGCGCTGAACGAATTTGCAATTGGCCACCAATCGCGCCCGCTCGTTCGATTGCGCTGACAAGGCCCATTTTCCCTGCTCTTACTATTGTAATCCATTCATACGGTACGTCAAATCCCTGTCCATCATCGCTGATTGTCAAAAGCGCCTGTTCGGCTTGCAATTGGAATTCAATATGAATGTTCTGCGCTGCGGCATGGCGGGCACAGTTGAACACCGCTTGTTGATAAATGTTGAACAGTGCAAAGCGTGTTGGCTGTGGTAACTGGGTTTGATCATCGGCCAGTTTCAGATGGAACTTCAGGTTGTGATGCTGGGCTTGAAAAACTTCGGCGTGTGCTTGAATAGCCGCCGCCAATCCAAAGGCGACCAGCGTTGGTGGTCGCAGTTGTTGGCAGAGCGTGCGCAGTTGGCGCGTAATTTGTTGGATATTGCCACGCAAGCGCTCAACCGTCGCGGCTAATTCCGGCGTAGTTTGCGCATGATGACTCAAGGCACTTAAAGCAAAGTTCAAAGCCTGAACTTCTTGCAATGGACCATTGTGCAAGGTCTGCGCTATATCCATGCGTTGCGCTTCTTCTCGATCCAAAAGTCGATGTTGTATTTCTGCTTCAAACATACGCTGATTATAGGTCATTTGACCAAGTGTGTAAATTTTAGCCCAAAAAACAAAAAATAATGCTGTATTTTTGGGGCGCGTGATAAATAGCCGCACTTTCACTTTGCTGAAACCAACAGCTTAAGGCAGACCAGCACATACCCAGAGAGTGCGCCATTATTTAGTTTGTCTCTGGTATATTTGTCTCAATTACCCGGTGTAACGGGACTAAGCGCTCAATTAGAACAGGCCGGGCTTGCGCTACGGCCTGTTTTGCCAATTAATTGCTGAGCCCACCCCTATTATTTGGCGGTTACAGAAAGCGTCGAGCTAAACTAAGATAGCGAGCAAAACAGCCAATGAAACATCGTATAAAATATACTGATGAACGCCGCCATCCGCCATAGCGGTTTGGACTTCTACCTGACGACCATCCGCCGAGATTGCCATCAGTGAAGTTGTCGGCAAACCTGTGCCCGGGTTAGAAACGCGTAATGGCGATTGATCTTCATTATCCAAAGTCACAATGAGCCAGTGCGCTTTTACCTGAGTCATCACCTCGGCCAAGCCAACAAAATTTTCTACCTCACCCACAACTTGTAGACCTGGGGTGGCTGCAAAAACGCGGCTCAACATTTCGCGCAATAAACGTGGTTGGTTAGCTAAAATAATACGCCGTGGATCATAGACTTTAGCATGCATAGATTGACTATATAATTGCCTATATGTACGGTTTGCATTTTTCTCTGTGATCATTGAATTTTCGCCCCAATGCTGGCTGTTTCGAGCTGAGTGTTCCACTGGCATCGCTCTAGCTGAATTGATGAAGCCATGACCGGCCGTGTGCAAATTAGTACGATGACGATGGGGCGATTTTGCGTTTACACGTTTACGAGGGCGCATTCTGGGCCGGCTGAATAAGCACCCTACTTTTGGATCCAAGTTCATAAGCGTCTCCTCTCGCGCGCTAATAACAATGAATGGGAGCTAGCGCAGCGCTGTCAATAAGTACAAGCGATAATGCCTCCTTTATACCAAATTTACATGACGAATACTATAGATCAAGGTATAGCAGCTGGGTACACTTCTAGATATGGTTTCAATAAGGTTGTAAAAAACTGCTCTGGCTAGCCAATCTAGCCGCGCAATTTAGGTGTATTGCCAATCCAGTTGCAAGCTAAAAGAGTTTATTTATATCTTGGTCTGTACCTATTATTTGTACCGCTATCGATAGGTTTTTATAAATATGTTGTTATGCTATAGACGTGATGCACCTGGATCTGACTTCGTAGCTGATGCAGAAGCCCAGCTTAACATCACGAGTTCACCCTGTTTGGATGCGCAGCTCTGCTGGTTTATGCGCATAGGATTAGGGCCCAATGATGGAGGTTATTCCATTACTAACACTTAACCTGTAGTTAGTCGTTTTGTAGAAGGCAAGGAGAAATACAATGTCAAATGAACATCGTACTGCACCCGATCGGCAAGAGGGTGTGCATACGTACGAACCAACGTCAACAGAAGGATTCAGCCGGGAACCGCGCCGGGCCGGCGCTCTGGGATATGCCGATCCTATTTATGACCGCAGCACCGCCATCAACGCGCCGACCGACCGTGTCCGTTGGGGTCCTATATTTGCTGGCTTGTTTGCTGCCCTCTCTACGCTGATTGTACTCAGCATATTGGGGCTTGCCGTGGGTCTTACCAGCTACGACGCAGGCGATCCTTTGCGTAATTTTGGCATCGGCGCCGGCATCTGGGGCGCGATCAGCACCCTGGTCGCCTTTTTGCTTGGGGGCTGGCTGGCTGCCCGCACGGCGGCGGCGGCAGGGCGTGGTAATGGTGTCTTGAATGGTGCTATGGTTTGGATTGTGGCAATTCCATTGATTCTCTATCTGGTGAGCAGTGGACTGGGCTCGCTTTTGAACACTGCCGGTAGTGTCGCGGCGACGGGTGTAACTGCACTGGCGCCCGCAGCGGGCGCACTGGCTGACGATGCATCTGCTCAGCCTGGGGTTGCCGCCACAGCGGAGGCGGCTGGTGGTGATCTGGCTGCACAGGCCGAGGCTACGGTCTCCGTGCTAGGCGAGGCTGTTACGCCAGCAAATGTGGAAGCGACGGCAAACGACGCTAGCACCGCCGCATGGAGCACCCTGGTAGGGCTCTTGCTCGGGTTGGGCGCCTCTGCCCTTGGTGGATTGCTCGGCGCACGTCGGCAACCATCCGTCACCCAGACTGTGGCTGCCTAGCCACTGTATAGCTAGGTAAGGCGATGGCCTTTATTGTTTCTAACTTGAACTTTCGAGTTGACAATAAAGGCCATCGCGTTGGGGTCACATGGCTGCGTGATAGGGTGTCTCCGCATCGATTCTATACCTATAGCCATAACCAAAGATATACAAGTTACCTATTGCAGCCTTCCGATAAATCTGTATTCTGTTAACTAGGTTGGATGGTAATCGCAAAGGAGCGGCTAATGCAACAAGCAGGTGATCGAATTGTAGTTGACAGTGCGGGGCTTCGTGGTGTTATCGAGCCAGGACCAGAAGCAGAGGTTGCGGATGACAAGCTGGACCTCAGCGGAGCTGCCAGCAGTAAGACGGGGCAGCTGTGGGTACGGCTCGAAAGTGGTCAGCGAATCCAGGTGCCAAGCGAACTGCTGGTGGGGCAAGAAAATAATCAGCTCTATTTCCCAGCCAGTTTGGCGGCATTGGAAAACCAGCAAATCTCAGGTGATCAATCAACACGCGACGGTTCAATCATCATCCCCGCCATTGCCGAAACAGTCCAGGTTGAGAAACAGACTGTTGAAACCGGCAAAGTTATTATCACCAAACGGGTGCACGAGCGGGAAGAGACCGTTGATTTGGCACTTTTGCATGAAGAAGTCGAAGTTAATCATGTAGCAGTGAATCGAGTCGTTGATGAACCCCCGTCGATTCGCTATGAAGCCGACACCATGATTGTACCTGTATTAGAGGAAGTGTTGGTCGTTGAAAAACGATTGATGCTAAAAGAGGAAATCTACATCACGAAACGGCGCACAGAAGTGCACTCGCCGGAGACAGTTACCTTGCGGCATGAAGATATCCAGGTTGAACGTACAAGCGCTGGGTCTGTCTAACCAATGACTTGGTACAAACGGGTGACTGGATACGACCGCTGGACTGCCAGTGCTAGGTTAGCGTCAATCCAATCGCCCTAGTACACTTGGGCGTAAGTAAGACAGTGAATCAGTAGGACAGTAGAACAGTGTTTGTACTGTCTCACTGTCCTACTGATTCACCGGAGAATAGTATGGTTATTTCCGCCCAAGTGTACTAGCCACTAGATTTCTATCTGAAGCTACTAATGTTCACTGAATTGAGTTACTAAATTAGACATTATCGGGAATAAGCTCCTACCTCTGGTGGGCAAATTGTCCGATCTCGTGTAAATTCCTTATTCCCGATAATGTCTATTGAGTTAAAGTGTAAAAGGAGAATTATCACATGACACGAACAGTTGTCGCACTCTATGAGGATATGCCGACGGCGCAACAAGCAGTCGAGGAATTGAGCAACAATGGCTTTGATCGTGCTCAGATCAGCCTTGTCTCGCAGGATGCCGAAGGCCGTTATACTAGCCAAACGGGTGACGGAGAGAGCACCGGCGAAAATATCGCCGAAGGCGTGGGCGTTGGTGCTGCCGTTGGTGGCATTGGCGGCCTCTTGGTGGGTTTGGCTGCGCTGGCAATTCCAGGCGTGGGCCCGATTATTGCCGCGGGTCCTTTAGCTTCGGCATTAATTGGTGCTGGGGTTGGCGCAGCGACAGGTGGTTTGATTGGCGCTCTGGGCGAAAGTGGTGTGCCGCCTGAGCAGGCCGAATATTACGCTGAAGGTGTACGTCGCGGTGGCGCTCTGGTGACGGCCCAGGTGCCAGATGAAAATGTTGACCGCGCGATTTCGATTTTGGAGCGTTATGACCCAATTGACATTCAGCGCCGGGCATCCGAGTGGCGCTCCGAGGGTTGGACTGGCTTCGACAACGATTCGTCGTTATCAACGGCCAACCCTACAGATACACGGTCAACCAGTGGTACAATGTCTGGTGGGACAATGTCCAGTGGCGCCACGTATGGGGACACAACCTCTGGCCTGAGCACACAGACACGCAGCAATGACCGCACCTATGCCCGACGTACAGAAGACAACCTGGACGAGACTATCCCCGTAGTAGAAGAAGAGATCAACGTGGGTAAGCGCCAGGTAGAGGGTGGTGGCGTGCGAGTAAACACCAGCGTACGCGAAGTGCCCGTAGAACAAGAAGTGCGTCTGCGTGAAGAGCATGTGGAAGTGGAGCGCCGGCCGGTAAATCGTGCCGCCAGCCAAGCCGACTTTGATGCTTTCAAGGAAGGCACGATTGAAGTAACCGAAACTTCGGAAGAAGCTGTGATCGGCAAACAAGCACGTGTGGTTGAGGAAGTGGCGATTCGCAAGGATGCACGCGAACGCACCGAAACCATCCACGACACCGTGCGCCGCACCGAGGTGGAAGTTGAACCAATTAACCGGTCCAACTTTGATAATACCAACTATCAGGGCTATGACAGTGGTTTCCGTCGTCACTTCCAAACCACCTTTGGCAACAGCAGTTCCACCTACGAGCAGTATGAGCCGGCCTATCGCTATGGCTACAGCCTGGCGTCAGATCAGCAATATCGTGACCGTGATTGGAACGCCGTCGAGGCCGATGCTCGCAGCCATTGGGAAGAGCGCAACCAAGGCACCTGGGAAAATTTCAAAGATGCTGTCAAGCATGCTTGGAATGAAGCACGCGGTAAGGTTTAAGGGACTCACAAGAATTAAAACCTCCCAATAACAAGATGAAGGGATGACAAGATGAGACTCATTCTCTTGTCATTTTGTCATCCCTTCATGGGAGAGTCAATTATTTTTGCATCCCTAA
>JBBRVA010000241.1:0-10060 GCA_038247295.1 Caldilineales bacterium
GGATGAGAAAACACCTGCAATCGACAGGATGACAAAATGACGCTATCACTCCTCTATCTAAAAGTGGTTGAAGTGATGACCGCACTATTTAGCGATATGTACCCGGCGTTTGGGAATGACGACGTTGCGATTCTCAAAATCATGTGGGATATCTCTTGTTATTGGGGATTTTTCTCCCAACTCAGCATTCAAGATTTTTTGTATCAAGACAACCTGCTCCCCCAATTATTCGAACTGGCAAATCGGCTGCAAACCGCGAACAGGCAAGTGCAAACCGCCTTGCGCACCGCGGCACGCACCACTTCAATGAAAACGGGATTCTATCAATTCGGTGGTGTTGCAAGCGTGACCGATTTGCGGGCGAAAGTGACCGATAAAAAAAGTATCCAAGATGTCGAAGTGAATATCGAATTTCTGGAGCAATTTGCATCGACATTGTGTTGTTTCGTAACAAAGGAAGAGCGGGCGCCGGTCGAAATGGCGTCGCTGATGGGCAAGTTGACGTTGTATTTAACACCGGTAGAACACGTGTCAATGGTTCCAGTTCGAGGCTAGTGTTATGAATCGCAACCTGAAGATTGCCGACAGCATGTTGGATTTGATTGGCGATATCCCGTTGGTGCGCCTCAACCGGATCGGCAAGGAAACGGGGGCTGAGATTTTGGTGAAACCAGAGTTCCTGAATCCGAGCGGGAGCATGAAGGATCGGGTCGCCATGCGGATGATTGAACAGGCTGAAGCAGACGGGCTTCTGGCGCCCGGGTCGCGGATTGTTGAGTCCACAACGGGCAACACCGGTGCGGCGTTAGCGTTTGTGTCTGCTGTCAAAGGCTATGAATTTACCGCGTTTGTGCCGGCGGATGTTTCGGATCTTTGCCGCATCTCGATCATGCAGGCGTTTGGCGCCAAGGTCACGCCGTTTGCGATTGATGGCGAGTGGGCCGATCTGGCCGGGCGGAAGATCTGTTTGGATCTGGAGCAGAGTGAGACCGATGTGTGGTGGTCGCGTCAGTTTGCCAATGGTCAAGGGGTTGCGGCCCATCGGGATACGACGGCACAGGAAATTATCGAGAAGACCGACGGCAAGCTAGATGTTTTTGTCGCCTCGGTTGGGTCGGGCGGGACATTGTTGGGGGTGGGGCAAGCGCTCAAAGAGCACAATCCAAACATCATCGTGATTGGCGTGGAGCCGGCGTCCTATCAAGTTCTGAGCGCAAAAAATCAGCCTATTGTGCCTGGACTTTCTGGCGGCATTACCGTCGATCTGGTAGCAAGCGGCATGGTTGACGAAATCATCTGTCTGGATGATCAGGCGGCGATCCAAATGGCCCACCGCCTCGCGCAAGAAGAAGGCATCTTCTGCGGCATATCATCGGGCGCGAATGTGGTTGCGGCAGTCTTAGCTGCCGAACGCCTCGGACCCGGCAAACGAATCGTGACCTGTTTGTGCGATAGTCGTGACCGCTATTTCTACCATGAGGCGTATATCACTTGACGGGTTCAAACAACGGGCGCGCTTTAGCATATGCATAAAAAGATCTACAAAAATTCAAAATGATGGAAGGTCAAATGACAATTCAAAGTATACTGTCCCGTCCTGTTGTAGCTGACCCCCATGTGCGCAATGGGGCGACGACACAAATGCTGCGTAATGAGGCTCAATCTGCATTGGATAGTCTGTGCCAACCGGCCATCATTCAAATGCAGCCCAATCTCGTTGCGGCCCAATTCGATCTGATGAAGATTGTTCCTGCCCGCTTTATTCTGGAAAATGCGTTAGAAACCGGTGCCTTAAAAGAGGGGGGTCTGGTTGTTGAGAGTAGTTCCGGCACCTTTGCCCTTGGGTTGGCAATCGTTTGTGCCAATCTCGGTTTGCGGCTCTCGCTTGTGACCGGCCAACTCGAAGAGTCGCTTGAGTGGCGTTTACGCCATTTGGGCGCCAGCATCGAAAAGGTCTACAGTGGTCGTGGGTATATGGGGGGGATCCAACAAAAGCGCTTGGATCGGCTTAGTCAATTGATGACAGAGCATCCCGGGTCATTCTGGCCGCGCCAATACGACAACCCCTTACATCCGGTTGCCTATGCTGCGCTGGCGGAGTCATTAGCAAAGTCGCTTGGCAAGATCGACTTTCTCGTTGCCTCGGTAGGCAGCGGTGGTTCGATCTCTGGCTTTGCGCGTGTCTTGCGCAAAAGTAACCCGGATCTCTCTGTGATTGCCGTCGATCACAATCTCTCGGTCCTGTTTGGTCCAACCTCGGGCGAAGCAACCCCGCTCTGCCGCGAATGTTATGAACCTTTGCTCGGCATGGGTTCGGATATCGTCATTCCTAATGTTGACCACACCCAGTGCGATGAGGTTCATTGGGTGCCCGTCGCGAAAATGATTAACGCCATTCATCACATGCATAACAATTATGGCCTACTGTTAGGTCCAACCGCCGGTGCGGCCTACGCCATCGCCGATTGGGTTGCCCGTTCATATCCCGACAGCAAGGTTTTGACGATCTTCCCGGATCACGGCATCCGTTACATGCGGACCGTCTATAATGGGGAATGGTTGAATGAAAGGGCAGAAGAATTGCAGAGGACGTGGTCGCAGCCCACGCGGGTCGAAAGTCCAACGGCAGTGGGAAGCGACTGGGCGTACTATCCCTGGGGGCGGCGTAGTTATCCTGAAGTACTGGGCCACGGTCCCGTTTCAAGGTAAAGGATTGATATGTTGCTCACGAAAACTCCACCTGTCAATTTCTTGACCGAAATCAAGCCGCCCGACCCGCTGATCCTGCAAGAGGGAATTGGCGTTGCCAACGGCACATTCGGTGAACTGCTGCAAGGTGCATTGCCGGGTGATAATAACCATTTCCTGGTAACATTGCCGATTCAGAAATTTTCCCGAGCCGTGTTCACGCCGAATGGAGCCACAAAGCGCATAACCGTCACCCCCTCGAATAAATCCAAGTCTCGCGCGCTGATCCAAAAGCTTGTAGAGCACTATGCGCTCTCTATTGGCGGCCATTTGTTGATCGAAAGTGAGCTAGCAGAAGGCAAGGGCTTGGCCAGTTCATCGGCAGATTTGGTGGCTACCGCCCGCGCCCTGGAATCGATGATGGGCTGCGTTATTCCTACAGAGCTAATTTTGGCGATCTTGCGCACCATCGAACCCAGCGACGGCGTCATGTACCCAGAGTTTGTCACGTTCTTTCATCGCAAAGTCGAACTGGGTCGCCGGCTCGGTTTCCCGTCTCGCCTCAAGGTGCTGGCCATTGATGAGGGTGGCCAAATTGATACGATTGAATATAATCGGCGGCATCATCCTTTTACAGAGGAGGAGTGTGCTGAATACGCAGAACTGTTGCAGACGATTGAAATAGCGATCCATTGTAATAACCTGGGGTTGCTGGGCCGTGTAACCACCAGAAGCGCGATCTTAAACCAAAAAAGAAACCCCAAGCGTCATCTCGACCAGATGCTTGAAATCAGCAAAGCGACCAATGCCCTTGGTGTCGTGGTTACCCATAGTGGCCCCTGTATTGGTCTGCTTTTCCCGCATGCGCCTGAGCATACAAAACAAATCGAACGAGCCAAAACTCTGCTTGCGAAATTGGCAAATCAGGTTTTTGTTGTTGAATCATTAGAACCGCAACCTCTATAATCCGGCTATTTGTGGCAAATTGCGACCGACGATGTATAATTGATCCAGAAATCTAGACAGTCAAAAAGGTAAAAATAAAGTCTCGAAAGACTATGCGTAAACACTACAGTGCTCCATTTAAGGCAGAAGCGGTCAAAGAGCTGATGAAAGAAGAAAAGACCATCAGTCAACTAGCAGCTGAAACCGGGGTTCACCCAACGCAACTGAAAGAATGGAAAAAGCTCGTCCTGACGGGACTGCCCGCATAGTTTAGCCGCGAGGGGAAAGCAAGCGAGCAGAACCAGGCCCATGAGCAACAAGTCAACGAACTGGATAAAGAGATTGCGCCCTAAGGGCACCCGAACGCCTGATGCTGGTGGAACGCGACGAAAACGCGCCCAATGGGCACCCGCCCCTCAGTGTGCAAGCCGAACTGTTGAGTCTGAGCCGCGCCCAGTGGGCACCCGGCCTCTATGACCAGCCGGTTCTCCCTGCCACCGAGGAGGTGGCGCTCAAACAGCGCATTGATGTGATCGCTACGGGTTATCCAATGAAACGACTTGAATCCTTAGTGTTGGATTTTTCGCCGATTCTATAAATACCCCATGAAAGGAAACAATACTATGAAAATGACAATCCAAATCAGCCACGCGCGCTGCGACGAACGTGCAATCAATGCCCCTGCGGTGGCTTGGCTGTGCGCGCTGACTTGCGCGCCGGTCTCGCCTGGGATGATATCGATGATCAAGCCAAAGCGTTGTGGGGTAAGTTGACCAGCACCGTCTCTAATACCACGAGTACATTAACATGTGGAAGCGACACCAGCAAGACAACTAAGTAAGCACACACTTGGGAAAAACCCACTGGTGCGGTCTCAAATGCTTCGCAGACCATAAGCGACAATGTAAAAGGTTTGGCCGCCTGAGAAATGCAATTGAAAATCGGCTTTAACCGTAGTACGGAAGGACTACAGCGGTGGAAATGAGATGCAGCGCACAACCAACCACAGTATGAGTGCACAGTATGAGTAGCAAGCCTTGCCGTCCCTTACTACAAATCAACGGCTTGTCCATTGGCTATCGCAATCAATGGGGAACAACCATCCAAGTTTTGCGCGCCATCGATTTAGCGGTTAATCAGGGTGAAACGATTGGCCTCGTAGGCGAAAGCGGTAGCGGTAAGAGCACGTTGGCCCTGGCGATCATGGGGTATCTACGCCGTGGCAGTCGGTTGCTGGACGGTCGCGTAGACTTTGCCGGGATGGCGCTCTTCCAGCAAACTGCCCAACAGTTGGCTACCCTGCGCGGCAGTCGGATTGCCCTGATCCCGCAAAATGCTGGTCAGTCGCTCACCCCCACCATGCGCATCGGCAACCAAATTGATGAAGTGCTGATGCTGCATACAACCCTGTCGTCACATGAACGATCCCAACGGGTGCAGCAACTGCTTGACCAGGTGCGCCTACCTGATCCTGCGAAGCTCGCCCAGCGCTATCCCCACGAACTTTCTGGCGGTCAGCAACAGCGGGTAGCGATTGCCATGGCATTGGCCGGTGAACCGGAACTATTGGTACTGGACGAGCCGACGAAGGGGTTGGATGTAACGACGCAGTCACACATCCTGGCGCTCTTACACGACCTGGTGCGCGCCAGCCAAACGGCGATGATCTATGTCAGCCATGATTTGGAGGTGATTGCCTACGTTTGTGAGCGGGTGGCCGTGATGTATGCCGGCGAAGTTGTGGAAGCCGGACCCGTTAGGGATGTGTTGCGCCAGCCCAAACATCCCTACACGTGCGGGCTGCTGGCTGCCATGCCGCGGGTGCAGGACGCGGTGTTGCCGCAAGGGTTGCTGGGCGCGCCGCCCAGGCTTGATTCGGTTACTGTCGGCTGCGCCTTCGCAGCGCGTTGCGCCTGGGCCGACCAGCGTTGCCGGGAAAGCAGCCCAGCACTCGAACAGGTGGCGATAACTGTGGCCAACCACCAAGTACGCTGTCATCATTGGCAAACCCTTGCTCCCTATCTGCCGCCCCTGTTGCCGTTGCCAGCGGCGACTGCCCCGACACCAGTCGAAACAACCGCTCTGCTACGGCTGCAAGATATAGAAATTACCTATCACAAAGCGGGATTGGCGAGGCGTTGGTTTGCGCACACCGACCCACCGCCGGCTACGGTGAGCGACATTTCATTGCAAGTAGAAAAAGGCGAGACGTTGGCCCTCGTCGGCGAATCGGGTAGCGGCAAATCGACCCTCATCCGGGCAATTGCCGGGCTGCTGACCCCGCGTAGGGGTGCGATCCACTTTGCTGGCTTACCCTTGGCCCCTCAGGTCGCTGACCGCCCGGCGAACGTGCGTCGCCGCATCCAGTGGATCTTTCAAAACCCCGACGCCTCGCTCAACCCGCGCCACAGCGTGCTGGAACTGCTGGCACAACCGTTGCGCCTCTACTGGGGGCTGGATGAGACTGCCCTGCGTGCACGCGCCAGTGAACTGCTGGCCGGTGTACGCCTGGGCGAGCACTATCTTACCCGCTACCCCGCTCAGCTTTCCGGCGGTGAGAAGCAGCGGGTGGCGATAGCGCGTGCCTTTGCCGCCCAGCCGGATCTGATTTTATGTGACGAGGTGACCTCATCCCTCGATGTTTCCGTGCAGGCGGCGGTGCTGGCTTTATTGCGCGATCTGCAAAGCCAGCAACAGACGACCTATATCTTTGTTTCCCATGATCTGGCGCTGGTGCGGGCGGTGTCTGATCAAGTAGCGGTGCTTTACCAGGGGCGTCTGTGCGAGGTAGGGCCAACCCCCGCGATCTTTGCGCCACCCTTTCACCCATACACAGCAACCCTGCTCAACGCCGCGCTCAAGCCAGAAGCAGGCATCTTGCCGCCGATGAGCGATGAAGTTGTGCTAGAACCAGCACCCTCGGTGCGTGGCTGTCCGTTTCAGCACCGGTGTTCGCTGCATCTTGGCGCGATCTGCAATACGGAGTCACCGCCGTGGCAGGTTGCGCCAACAGCAGAAGATATAGGGCACCATATTCGCTGCCATATTCCTTGGCAGCAATTGGCCGCACAGCAGCAAAGACAAGCGTGAATCCATCTGCGTGAATAAGAATCAGAAGGACTTCAATTGATACTGAATAGATTCGAAGGTCTATTGCCTAAGTCGTGGTTGCAGTTGCCGTCGTTGCGACGCAAAAGGCGTTCACTGGTGGTCGCCCTCAGCAGCAGCTACACCCCAAAATCGGCGGAAGCGCAAGCGATTGACCGTGCGCTTGGCGTAGCAACTACGGCGGTTGGCATTGTCGCTGTCAGCCATTTGATTTTCCCACCCTTGCAGTGGGCTGCACTCCCTTTATTTTTGTACAACTTTAAAAGGGTCTTTGTACGCGCCTATCGCGACATTTTCATTGATCACCGCCTGACGGGGGCGGTGCCAGCTGCGCTCATGTTGGGTGGGTTGGTGCTGGCTGGCTACCTGTCACTGGGGGTGGTCATGCTTCTGCTGATTGTTGTCTCGGACAAGTTGTATCTGCTGACGCGCAGTCGCTCAGAAAACAAGATCATCAGCCTGCTGGGCCAACAGCCAAAGGAAGTCGCGGTTTTGATTGATGGGCAAGAGGTGATGATTCCTTTTGAACAAGTCGAGGCCGGTGCGCATGTAGTTATCTACGCTGGTGAGATGATCCCGGTGGACGGTGTGGTCATCGACGGTGAAGCCGCGGTGAACCAGCAAGCATTGACCGGTGAAGCCCAACCGGTGGAGAAGATGGCCGGCGCAGAGGTGATGGCCGCCACGACCTTGATCACAGGAAAATTACTGGTGCGCGTCGAGCGACCTGGCCGTGAATCGGTTGCGGCGCAGATTACCGATGTGCTGAACCGAACGGCCAGTTACCAGACCACCATCGAATCGTGGTCGATTATAATCGTCGACAAGGCTGTGCCTTTTCGGCTGCTCTTGAGTGCGCTGGCGCTACCCGTTGCCGGTGTGCCGGGCGCGCTGGCTGTGCTAATGGCCAGTTGGGGCAATGCCATGCGCGGGCTAGGTCCATTGACTATCCTCAACTTTCTGAATATCGCCTCGAATACCCAGATTTTGATTAAGGATGGGCGTTCGCTCGAACTGCTGCCTAAGGTCAATGCGGTTGTCTTTGACAAGACAGGCACATTGACGCTGGAACAGCCGCATGTTGCCGTCATCCATGTGGTCGCTGGCTTTCAGACGGAGCAGATCGTTGCCTATGCGGCTTCGGCAGAGTACAAACAGAGCCACCCCATTGCCCGTGCTATCATTGCCTACGCCAAGACACAACACGTCGCCCTAAGCGTGCCCGACGAGACCCACGCCGCACTTGGCTTTGGCATTCGCACGCAGATTGCCGGTGTTCCCGTTTTGATGGGCAGTGAGCGCTTTATGGAGCTTGAGCAAGTGGCAATTCCAGACGAATTGCAACCTGTGCGTAGCGCAGCCAATCGACAAGGACACTCGTTGGTCTATGTTGCTGTCCAGGGTCAGTTGGCCGGTGCTGTCGAGTTACATAGCACAGTACGCGACGAAGTGCCAGCCATTATCCAAGAGCTACGCCGACGGAAAATTACCACCTACATCATCTCTGGCGACCATGAAGCCCCCACCCGCACGTTGGCGCAAGCCATCGGCGTAGACCACTATTATGCGGAAACGCTGCCGGCTGACAAAGCACGCATTGTGGACGAACTACAGGCCGCCGGCCACTCAGTCTGTTTTGTCGGCGATGGCATCAACGACAGCATCGCCCTGCGCAAAGCCCATGTCTCCATCTCGCTGCGCGGTGCCACCACCATTGCCACCGACGCGGCCCAGATTGTGATGATGGATGAATCGCTGACTCAACTCCCCCATCTATTCAATTTAGGCCGCGAGTTCGACCGCAATATGAAGGTAAACTACGCCTTTGCCATTGCCCCCAGCCTCGTCTTGGTGAGCGGTGTTTTTCTGCATACCATCACTATTGCAGGAGCCGTTTTCCTGGGGATGAGTTCTATGTATTTGGGCATGCTCAACACCTTTGTGCCGTTGTTGAAGTATCGCGTCAAGCCAAAATTTATTATCGATCAGGAGTTGCCGCCGACCCAATGATAAAACGATAAAATGATCCGGTTTGTCAGTCTTATTTTCAGCAGCTAAACTTTGTCTCAGCTAAACCAGGAGAAACTAGGATGTCGCAACTTCGCAATCAAACACAACACAAGCGACTTTCGCGTCGCACGCTGCTCAAAGGCAGTTTGGCAGCCGGCACACTCGTTGGCATGTATGGTCTAGTCGGCTGTGCCCCCGTACAGCCAGCCAGCCAATCTGGCGCTGCCGTAGGTGGGACCACAGACCAAGCGGCCAGCGCGAGTCCGGCCACTATCCGCATTGCCCACAATTTGTTGCTCCAGGGCAAGGAATCACTGGATCCGCAGGTGCGCGCTTCCTTCCGGGCCATCAATGATCTGCTGTATGATCGGCTGACCCGCTACAGCGGTGCCGGCTTAATTGGGCAATTGGCAACGAGCTGGGAATCTAATGAAACTGCCACAGAATGGACCTTTACGCTGCGCGAAGGGGTTACCTTCCACGATGGGACGCCCTTCACAGCGCAGGATGTGGTCTACAGTTATCAGCGCGTCGGCAATCCAGAGTTACGCTCTTCGCTGGCGCTCTTCACCGGTGTCATTGACTTGGAGAAGATCGAGGCGGTTGACGATTTGACGGTTCGTTTCCCACTCAAGAAACCCTATGCCGATTTCCCGCTGGTCGGCCCGGCTGGGATTCCGATCATTGCCAATGGCAGTGCCGAGAGCATTCTGACGACTGGGAATGGCACAGGAGCTTTCAAGCTGGAAGCCTTTGCACCGGAAGGCACGACTGTGCTGGTTGCCAACGACAGTTACTGGGGCGAGCAAGCCAAATTGGCGCGCATGGAACTTATGCCAATTGCCGATGGCGATGCGCGCGTCAATGCCCTGTTGGCCGGTCAGATCGACTTTGCCAATGTGATCAGCCGCACCCAAGCTACGCTGATTGAAGCAAACCCCAACTATGTCTTTGAAGTTGCTACTGGCCCACTGAGTTTTAGTTATTACCTGGTGATGAACACTAACACGGCACCCTTCGACGATGTGCGTGTACGGAAAGCCATGAAACTGGTGGTGGATCGCAAGTTTATGTTGCAGACCACTGTCCAAGGTGACGGTTTGATTGCCTACGACCATCTGATCTATCCTGGCGATCCGTTGGCGCTCAAAGAGGAGCCGCCCTTCGATGTGGAAAAGGCCAAAGCGCTGCTGGCGGAAGCCGGCTATGCCGATGGTCTGGAGGTCACGCTGTACACTTCTTCTGGCCGTGATCTCTTTTTGCCGATTGCCGTCACCTATAAAGAGATGGCCGCAGCCGCCGGCATCAA
>JBBRVA010000242.1:0-10043 GCA_038247295.1 Caldilineales bacterium
GTACTAACACCGTGAACTTAAACTAAGGGCCCTTCTATTTAATTTTTCGAATCAGTACGCGGATTGGCGCGGATAAACGCGGATTAAATACGAGAAAAAGCCGCGTTTATCCGCGCAAATCCGCGTACTAAAATTAACTGATCGGTCTACTACGCCTGCGCTTGATTATCTTCGGGCGCCATTTCCAGCGTTTCGATCAAGCGTACGAGATCCGTGCGCGTAACAACACCCACGACCCGATCATTTTCGATCACAGGCAATGAGCTATTCTCTGGATTGAGCATCAGTTCTAGCGCCTCTTCTACGGTGGTGGTAGGTTCAACCGTACGCACTTCGGTGTCCATTAATTCGCCGGCGTTCGTTGCCATGGCCTGGCGTAGCTGCTCTTTGTATTCGTAATACTCATCTATCCCTAGCGGAATGTAGGCCGAAAGCACAGCCAGATAGCGGGGTTGTTTGAGCGGGGCATTGCGTGCAATCAGGCTTAACTCCGTCACCGCGCCGAGGAGCGCACCATCTGCGTCCACCACCGGTACGCCGCTGATCTGGTTTTCGCGCATGATGCGCGCCACTTCTTGGATGCGCATTTCCGGACCGATCGTAATCGCCGGGCTACTCATAATTTCTTGTACTTGCATATTTCTCTCCTGATCTTAGGTGAACAACAGTGATCAGTAAGGAGTAAATAGTAATTGGTAAGTAGTGGTTACGATATTAGTCACTTACCAATTACTATTTACTCCTTACTATCCCGCTGGTTGTACGATGCTGCGCCACGCCAAATTATTGCGCATGACGTTAAGTTGGTTACATTGGCTGGGAAAGAGTTCGCTCAGCCGATCGACAATGTTGATCAATAGTTGCAGCGCCAACGGATCTTTTTGATTCAAAAGCAGCGGCGCATAGCGTAGACAAGGTCGCTTACGATCATCACAATGAAAGGCGTGCAATTCTGGCTCGTCCAGGCGGCGCACAAAGTTGTTCACGGTGGCCGACAGTGCCGGCACGCCTTGATGGTATTTCTGCGCGGTATCGCGCCAACCCAGTGCAATAATGCCCACTAAGGTGGCGGTTTCGGCCAGATAGTCGGGTGTGAAAATTTCCAACTCCTGGCGCGGGCTCAGGCGCGGTCCCAAATTGCCGAACTCGGGATTCAATAATAGGGTGTTATAGATCACGCCAATCAACTGGCTAGTGCTGACGCGTGAGGCCGGCGCTTCCAACTCGATCGAGACAAAGGTGCCAAAGGTGTAATCAGTCGGTTCGGGCGGCAAATCTGTCTCGCCATAATTGTAAATCTGGCAGATATAGTCGATGTGGGTATTCGATTTTACCACTTTGCCAATGTAGATGTCGTTTAAATCGTTCATGAACCTTTTTCCACCCTGTTAGGACTTTCGCACGATACTGCTTTGCTCTAAATTAGTTCTGATTATCTTATCACGCTTCGCGCAGATGTGAAATATCGTTGCTTCTTGACTGCTTGCCAACCCCGATATAGGCCTTTTTTACCTGATTGCGGCCCTATCCTCTCTGGTATAGAATAGTTCCGAGCAGTTTGCCATTATCATTGCCATTATAAAGCAAGAGGGAGTATACGGATGTGGGTCGGTTATGTGAGCGATGAACGTTATCTAGCCTTAGCAGATGTGGGCGTGGAATTTGAGCGTAATGGCCAAACGGTGGCTGTCGTAAGATCGACACCGCGCGGTGGCATTGCGGCAGATCTGACGCCGGGTGAGTATCGCATTACGCTGGCCAAGGATGGCTATGGCGCCAAGAGTTTGACTGTGAACGTACAAGAGGGAACAGCCTATCAATTTCGCCTGTTGTCCGACCGTATCCTGGGCTATATGTGGCCAAAATGGGTGAAGTCGGGTGGGCGCAGCGAGTTTCGCATCCATGCCCCAGAACCCTATCGGCTTTCCCTCTGGCGCTACGGGTGGCAGAAGGAATATGTGCGTCTGATCAGTTGGATCGACGAGCACGGCCCGCGGGCCAATGTTCAAATTACGCCGGATGGTGATTACACACAAACCGGGGTGCAATGGAACAAACATGGTTATGGTAGCCCACAACATACGCAATTTATCAGCGCCCCGGCCCGATCCGGTCTCTATTATCTGCATGCTGAAGGTGAATCCGGCCAGTTTTTTTCCTTTCCCTGGGTAGTGGCGCCGGCAACACCGCAAGCCTCGATTGCAGTGCTGGCCTCGACCAACACCTGGAATGCCTACAATAACTTTGGTGGGCGCAGCAATTACATCAACGCCGAAGGCTTGCCGGCGACACCCACGATCAACGCCCGGCTGGATTTGATTCGCTATACCAATATCGGCGCTTATCAAGCTTGGGGGTTTGCCGATGACGAGTATAAGCCACTCTCGTTTGAGCGGCCCGAGCCGTGCAATTTCGTGCGCCAAGATGAGCAGGTGATCGATCCGATCCAGGGGCGGCAACAAAGCCATTTAGCGCCGGCAGAATGGCGTTTGCTCGGCTGGTTGGAACGGGAAGGTTTTGCCTATGATCTCTATGCCGAAGCGCAGCTCCATTTTGACCAGCTCGATCTGGATGCCTACAATGTCTTGATTTTAAGCACGCACCCCGAATACTGGTCGCGCACAATGTATGAAAAAGTGAAAGCTTGGGTCTATCAGCGCGGCGGCCGACTGATCTATTTGGGCGGCAACGGTCTTAATTGCGAAGTAGAATTTTTGGATGAAGCCACCTTGCATTTTAACTCGCAATTGGTGAGCAGTGATGGTGGTGTGGCCATGCGCGACCCGTACAATCCAGAAATTGTCTACGAGAGCCGGATGCACCGGCGGGTGGAAAGCGAAGCCAATCTGCTGGGTGTACTGTACAGCGACCCCGGCGTGATGACGGCGGCGCCCTATCAGGTGAAACAGGCCGACCACTGGGTCTTTGCCGGCACGGATCTGCGCAACGGCGACTGCTTTGGCGAAGCCAGTTTGCAAGAGCGCATCCCTGGCGGCGCGTCTGGCCACGAAACCGATAAGATGAGTCCCTTTTCACCGCCCAACACCGTGCTGCTGGCCAAAGGCACCAACCCGGACGATGGCGGTGCCGAGATTGTCTATTACGAAACTGCCAGTGGCGGCGCCACCTTTTCGGTCGGTTCGATCACCTGGCCGGCCTCGATTTTGGTCGACAAGGCTGTCTCACGCATCACGGCCAATGTGATCACACGGTTCCTCGCGCAGGAAAAATGATGTATAATGCGGGCTAACGGCGTGAGCAGTGAACCTAGGAGGTGCAGGATGGACAACGTACAAGTTCTGTCGGTTAACCCTTCGGCAGACAACGACCTGTTTGCCGACGAAACTTTTTCGAGTGAAGAAGGCAAGTGGGTTTCGGAAGCCGAGTATTGGGCCACCTATTATGAGCATCCTGACTTTAGCTATGAATGGAACAACGGTTATTTAGAGGCAAAGCCAATGTCGGATTACGAACAGTATGCACTGTACAAATGGTTGGTCATGCTCTTGGACCAATTTCTCCGCATTCGCCCAATTGCCCGCATGATTGCGCTCGAAACGGGCTTTCGGCTGCCGTTGCCCAAAAAGACGAGCATTCGCAAGCCGGATTTAGGCGTTGTCTTGCATGACAACCCAATTTGGCTGGCTGATAAAGATCGCAGCTACAAAGGCATTTTTGATCTGTGCATTGAATCATTGTCCGATTCAGATCGCAGAGAAGTCGAGCGTGACACGGTGCAGAAACGGAGCGAATACGAGATTATTGGTGTGCGTGAATACTATATTCTCGATGCTCGGCAGACCAATCTGCGCTTTTATCAGCGCACAGCGGCCGGTAAGTATATTGCATTGCCACCGGTGCAAGGCGATATCATTCAATCGACGGTTTTGCCTGGTTTCCAGTTTCGCCTCTCCGATCTCACACGGCAGCCTTCGCTGATCGAGATGGCGGCAGATGAAGTGTACCAGGCGTTTATTCTGCCCGAATATCAAATTGAAAAGCAACGGGCGGAGCAGGAACGACAGCGGGCCGAACAGGAACGCCAACGGGCAGAGCGTCTGGCGGCTAAACTTAAGGCATTAGGCTTTTCGCCTGATGAGTAAGCTTTCAGAATGGATAACACGATGATCATCGATGTACATACCCATGTTTTTACCTCCAACCGCCCTTTTTCTGCTACTTTTCTGGCCGAAGCATCGCGCGCCCGTTCAACACCGATCGACATGATCACGCGCTATGCGGACTATCGCGCCACGGCGGCCAATTGTGATGTGACCATCTGTTTTGGCGGCAAGGCCCATCTGGTGGGGTTATGGGTGGATGACCAGGATGTGGCGGATTATGTCAAACAAGACCCGGCGCGGCTGATCGGCTTTCTTTCGCTTGACCCGACACAGCCGAATTGGCAGGCGGAAATGGAATATGGGCACCAGGAATTGGGGTTGCAGGGCATCAAGCTGATGCCCATGTATGCCGGTTTCTTGCCGCAGGATCAACAATTAGATCCGTTGTGGCGTTATGCCCAGCAGCACAATTTGCCTGTTCTGCTCCATACCGGCACCACCTTCGTTGCGCAAGGCCCAATCGAAACCACGCTGCCGCGCCATATCGATGTTGTCGCGCGCCGCTTTCCTGAGGTGCGCATCATTATGGCTCATCTAGGCCACCCGTTTGAGGGCGAATGTGTCGCCGTGATCCGCAAGCATCCGCATGTGTACACCGATGTTAGCGCGCTGCACTATCGTCCTTGGCAGCTCTTTCACAGCTTGATGTTGGTCCACGAGTATGGCGTTTGGAATAAAGTGCTCTTTGGCACCGATTTCCCCTTCACGACCGTAGATGCTTCCTTGACGGGGCTGCGCAGTCTGGCCGAGGTGAAAATTGATCGCTTCAGCTTGCCAGCAGAAAAGATCGAAGAGGTAATTCACCGCAATGCATTGGAACTATTGGGGTTGCAGCATCCAGGCAAGGTAAGTGCGTAACGCAAAGGCGCTAAGCCGCCAAGGGAAACCAAATGATTTAGCGGCCACCCATGCCGCTAAGCGTGATGCCGCGCACAAACCAGTTTTGGCCGAGGATGTAGAGGATCAAGACCGGCAATAATGCGATCACCGAACCGGCCATCAGCAGATGCCATTCTGTGCTATATTGGCCTTGAAAGCCGGCCAGCCCAATCGGAATCGTGCGCATCGCCTCGTCGTTGGTGATGATCAGTGGCCACAAAAAGTCGTTCCAGGCGGCTTGAAAGTTAAAGATCGCCAACGTAGCCAACACGGGTCCACTCAGCGGCATGATAATCTGCCACCAGATGCGAAAGCTGCTTGCGCCATCCATACGTGCCGCTTCGTCCATTTCCAGTGGAATGCCTTTAAAATATTGGCGCAACAGAAAGGTGCTAAATGCGCTAAAGGCCGTGGGCAGAATTAACGCCTGATAGGTGTCGCGCCACTGCAAGAAGCGTGCGACTACAATATAGTTCGGAATCATCGTCACCTGAAATGGGATCATCAGCGTCGCCAGGTAGAGCAGAAAGAGCGTCTCGCGACCCTTAAAGCGCAGACGGGAAAATGCAAACGCAGCTAATGATGAGGTGAGGATCTGTAACAAAACCGTGGTGGTTGCGACAATCAGACTGTTTAGATAAAAGCGCCCAAACGGAATCTGGCGGAAGACTTCCACGTAATTTTGGATCGTAAATTGTTCAAGCGGAAAAGAACGCGCCATAAAGGCCGTCTTGGGCCAGAGCGACACCAGCAACATGAAGGCAAATGGCGTCAACATGACCGCGCTGCCCACGATCAAGAGCAGGTGCAGCCAGGCAAAGTTGGACCGAATGATCGGACGTGGAGCAGCAAGTGTCGCCATAAGAAAAGACCATTTACGATTTTTGATATACGATTTACGTAGAGACGCAAAATCTTGCGTCTTTACAGTCAGACGCAAAATCTTGCGTCTCTACGTAAATCGTATATCAACTCACTTCATAATAGACCCAGCGCCGTTGTAGGCGTGTCTGGATAAAAGTAAAGATAAAGACAAACAAAAACAAGAACCAGGCAATGGCCGATGCTTTGCCCATGTTGTTAAAGATAAAGGCATTTTGATAGATGTAATAGACGACGGTTAGCGTGGCTTGGGCAGGCGCACCGCCGCTGCTGCGCGTCATAATAAATGCTTCGGTAAAGAGTTGGAAGGCGCCGATCATCTGGAGCACAAACAAGAAGAAGGTGGTTGGGCTGATCATCGGCAAGGTGACGTTGCGAAAACGTTGCCACGGACTGGCGCCATCCACCTGTGCCGCATCGTACAGTTCTTGCGGGACGCCCTGTAACGCGGCGAGGTAGATCACCATTGTAAAGCCGGTATTTTTCCAGAGCGTGAGTAGCACGACGGAAGGTTTTTGCCAAGTCGGGTCAGCCAGAAAGTTGGGTGGCTGCATGCCGAGGCTCCAAAAAATCTGGCTGATCGGGCCATAATTGCGGTTGAGCAAATATTGGAAGACAATCGCGCCGGCGACAATTGTCGTCACCACTGGCATAAAGTAGATCACGCGGTAAATCAGCTTGCCGCGCAATGGCTGGTTGAGTGCTAGGGCCAACACCATGCCAAAGGCCAGTTGCAGTGGCACAATCGTCACCATAAAGTAGACCGTATTGCGCACGGCGCGCCAGAAGACCGGATCGCGCAGCATATCGCGATAGTTGTCCAACCCAGCTAGATTGAATGCGCCGTTCAGGCGCAACGTACCAAAGCTGAGCAGGAGTGAACCCAACACGGGTAGGATCACAAAAAGTAGAAAGCCAGCGAGGCTGGGCAGTAAGAAAAAATATGCTTCCCACTGCTGGTCAGGTCGCCAACGGAACGCGCCGTGGCCAGCCCCTTTATTCGTTGCGGATTGGCCATAGGCTATCGAGCGTTCGGTGCGGAGCGGTTGCTCCTGAGGTGTCAGCGCCATAACTTGATTATAGCAGAGGGTGTCTGTTTTGGCTAGCTCAATTTAAAAACTAAACTATGAAAGAATAAAGATTCAACGCAAAGACGCAAAGAGGCAGAGACGCAAAATTTTCCATTGCGTCTCTGCCTCTTTGCGTCTTTGCGTTAACTTATCTGTTACTTACTTCGGAAAGCCTTTGTCGGCCAAGAAGGTGTCCACTTGTTCGCACAAGCCAGGCAATACATCAGCGGCCTGAGCTTCGCCAGCCCAAATCTGTTGCATGACTGGGTCGATGATCGAACCGTTCAGCTCGTCCCATTCGGGGAAGTAACCAAAGCGACCAACCTTGGCATTCTCGCCTTCGATGAGAAAGGCCTGGCGATTCGCCGGTGGTGCTTCCTGCTGGAGGAACGCGGCGGACTTGGCTGTTGATTGCAGAGCGGGGAAGATTTCGCCGCGCTCGGTGTAGACGCGCTGTCCCCCGTCTGTGCTCTGGAGCCAACTGAGGAAGGTCCAAGCGGCATCCTTGTTGTCGCTGCCGGCGCTCATCACCCAGGCAGCGCCACCCGCGCTCGCTGCCCGTTGACCACCTTCGGGAATGGGCACAACTGAAACATCATAGCTCATTTCGGCCTGGTTGAAGGCTGAGACGCGACTGGAATTCTGAATGATCATGGCGGCCTGGCCACTTTGGAAGACGGCGGCATCGCCACCGGCCTGGCTCAAGTCTGCATCGCGCATGGCATAGTTGTTGGCCATCAGATCGGCAAAGAACTGAATCGCCTCTACGGCGGCCGGATCGGTCAATGTGCATGCAGAAGGATTGCGCATGTCGTCCAAGATGCTGGCGTTGTTTTGGTTGAGCCACAGCGCCCACTTGCCGCCTTCCATGCCCAGGGCATAGCGTTCAACTTGACCACTGGCCGCGACCACGGTCAATTGCTCGGCGGCCGCGGTTAGATCATCCCAGGTCCACTCTGCGGTGGGATATTCGACGCCGGCTTCGTCAAAGATAGCTTGGTTGTAGTAGAGCACTTCCAAGCCGATATCGCGCGGGAAGCCGTAGACACTGCCATCGTACGAGGCCGATTCAAGCAGTGCCGGCCAGTAATCATTCAAGTCGTAGCCCGATTTTTCGATGTAGGGATCCAGGCTTTCCAACACGCCCTCGGCGGCATAGCGCGGTGTGGGCCACAGGAAGGCGACATCGGGGATGGCGGCGCTGTCACCGCTGGCCCACAACGTTTGGATCTTGGTGAAATAGTCACCCCACGGCTGGCCCCAAATTTCAATCTGAAGCTCGGGGTGCTCTTCCATAAACACATCGGCCACTGCCTGGTGCGAGGCGACCTCTTCCGGGCTACCCCACACGGCCCAGGTCAGCGTGACAGGACCTTCAGCGGCGGGGGCGGCGGCTTCCGTGCTGCCGGTTTCGGCGGCTGGTGCGGCGGGCTGGACGGCGCAGGCGCTCAACACGAAGGTCAAGATCAGCAACGCCGAAAGTAGCGTATACAGACGATTTTTCTGCATAACATTTTCTCCTTTTACTGCTCATTGTGAATAAATTTGATTCTCGCACCCAGGCCAGAGCATCGGCACGAGAAGGGCTTGATTGAATTATGAACGATGCTGGGCATTTACGCAATCTGGGTCACACCGGTCCACCGGCGCCGTGCAATACAAAATCCTTGACCTCGGCCACCACTGCGCTCGCTGGTTTGGCCGCCAACAGCTCATCGAACAGCGGCAAGCGACCCGTCTGTACCGCGTTATCGGCGTAGAGATACATAGCCGCCGACCAGGCCTGTTGCGAAAAGCCCATCGGATGGCCACGTTCGCCATGCATCCACTCGGTGAACTCCCAATCCTGATTGATGCCCTGGCGATTTGCCTCTGCCAAGGAAACAAGCATGCGTTCGGCCTCGTTTTGCCAGCCATGCCGCACCAGCGCGGCCACATGAAAGCCGCCGATCATCGGCCAAATGCCGCCATTGTGATATTGGTGGGGCAAATTCAAGTTGCGGCTGCGATAGTAATCGCGCCAGTGACTTTCGCCGGGATAAATTGGCGGGTAGATCGCTTTGGTCGGGTATGGTTCGGCCATGCCGGTTTGGCGCATGTAACGCAAAATGTGCTCGGTGCGATGGAAATCCGCCACACCAGTCAGGATGGCCAGCAAATTGCCCAGGCTGTCGCACCAGTCGCCATATTCACGAAAAGCCACCCACGGTAAGTAGAACGGCCGGCTAGAAATGGTGCCCATGTTGTGATAAAGCATGAACCATTCCAGGCGAATTGTCTTGAGTCGTTCCAGATGCATAGCAAAGTGGTCGGCCACCCAACAGCGATCGATCCACATCAGTAGGTTCAGGCGTTCGTGGACGCCGGCGGCATCGACTTGCGGACGGTAGATCTCGACCTCAGCCAGCAGCGTTTTGGCCAGCTCTTCATGCGCCAACATTGCTGCATAGTAAAGCACGTTATCATAGAGTACATTATACCGCACGGCCAATAGATCCATCCAATTGCCCGCTTCTGGCACTTCCAACAGGCCACACTCATTCATGTCCTGATAGTCGAGCCAAGCTAGCGCTCGGTTAAGATGGGACCAGTGTTGGCGCAAAAAAGTCAGGTCACCGGTCAATTGGAAGTGCAGGTAGTGGCCAAGCAGGTACCAGAGGTTACCATCCACCGCGCCGGCATTTTCTGTGCTCACATAACCAGTGTCCGGGTTGACGTTGAGCTGGATCAGGCCGCGTTGGGATTGGTGGGCGCTCATCGTTTCCAGCGCCGCCCGTCCCGCCGCAATCAGGGTGGGATCACCGGTTGCCACTGCGCCCAAAAAGGTGATCATGCTATCCCTGGCCCACACTTGTGGATATCCTGCCGTCATCGCCGAGGCGCGAAAACCGTGTGGGATAACGCAATGATGGAGGATATCCAGTGCGCGTTGGCGTGCCTCGTAGAGCAGAAGGTCAGTATCCATAAGTTGAGATTTAGCCTGCGGTGTTGGTAACGTTTTTGTCTGAGACAGAATCTTGGTTAGCATCGGTTGGAGAAGATTCGTCCGTGCGTAAAGTAGTTAGTTGCTCGGTGGAAAGTCCAGTTA
>JBBRVA010000243.1:0-10032 GCA_038247295.1 Caldilineales bacterium
AATGCGGTTGTGTTTCGCTTTGGCTATTTTGATTGTTTTACCAAAGAGAAACTCGCTCATTTTGCGCAGTGGCAGGCACGCGGCGCGACTTTGCTCAATCCAGCCCACTTTATTCTAGACAGCAAGGTGATCATGGCCGCTTTACAATTGCCTGGTGTCCGTCGTCACCTTGCCGATCTGGAGCACACGGTTCTGCCGGTGTTGGATGCGTGTATTCCGGAAACTGTTTTACTAACCATTGATCAAGCAGATCGATTGGTGTATGAGCAAGCCGACTGGGTACTCAAATTTGCCGGCTACGACAGTGGTCATCAGGCCTGGGGTGGCCGCAGCTTACAGATTGGCGCGCAGCAATCGGCGCAAGCTTGGCAGCAAATTTTGGCGCGCTATCTCGCCTTGCCCTGGCCCATTGTCGCCCAACGCGCTGTGCCATCGGCAAAAGTTGATCTTGCCTACCTGGATATAGAGGACAATGTGCATTGGCTGCAAGGTGGCACAACGCGGCTACGTACCTTTATGCTACGCCCAGATCGGATCACCCGACCAGCAACTACCGTGCTGGTCGGTGGTTCGCACATTACGGTCTCTGGTGGTACGATGCAAGTATCCGAAAGTACGGATGCCGTCCAAGCCCCAGTGCACTTTATGTAAAACGATTTTTCAAATCGTTGCGTGGCTTTGGCAGAAATTTCGGCTATTACCAATATTAAGGATTTACCAGACAGCAACGATTTGAAAAATCGTTTTACATACCTAGAGATATGTCTATGAATCGCCCCAAAAACCAAAATATCCAGCGCACAAAAATCACGATTGAATCAACGACTACGCCGCCGCACGAATCGCCGCCGTGGAGCGTGGCGACAAAATCGATTGTCGCGGTGGTCAGCCTTTTGTTGATTACGCTGGTGATCTGGCGCTTTCAAAGCTTGATCGCGCCGTTGGTGATCGCCTTGATTTTGGCCTATTTGCTCAACCCTGTGATCAATTTTGTACAACGGCGGTTGACGGCGAAGCGCGGCGTCGCCGTCTTGATCGTTTATCTAGCCCTAATCGTCATTCTGGTGGGCGGCGCAACCGCACTGGGCATTGCGGTGGTAGAACAGGCGCAACGTTTGTCAGAAATTTTGCCCGGCTTGGTGGAGCAGGCGCCGGCCTTTTTCCAGTCGCTGTTAACCTATTTGCCTACCAGTCCATTGCAGATCGGCCCCTCGTTTACGCTCGATCCAACGCAGTTCTTAAGTAGCCTGAATTGGGATTCACTCGCCCAGCAGGCCGCCAGTATCATGCGCAGCGTCTTTAGCAGCGGTGGCACATTGGCGGGTCAATTGGCCCAGGCTACGCTGAATGTGTTGACGCTGGGCTTCTTGATTTTTGTCGTCTCGATCTATATCTCGATCGACATCCCGCGCCTGGGCAATATGATCAGCGATGTGGCGCAACAACCCGGCTATCGGCAGGACGCCGAGCGCTTGATGAAGGATTTTGTCCAGATTTGGGATGCCTATTTGCGCGGTCAGGTTATTTTGGGCATTGTCATGGGTGTGGTCGTCGGCCTGGTGCTGGCGGCGCTGGATGTGAGCAACGCCTTGGGCTTGGGCTTGCTCTCCGGCGTGTTAGAGTTTCTGCCCGTAGTCGGTCCGCTGGTTGGCGCAGCGGCGGCTGTACTTGTCGCCTTCTTCCAAGAAAGCAATTATTTAGGTCTCTCATCCCTCAACTATGCGCTGCTGATCCTGGGCGTGATGATCCTGTTGCAGCAGATTGAGAACAACCTGCTGGTGCCGCGCATTGTCGGCGATGCGCTCGATTTGCACGCCCTTACGGTGATGATCAGCGTGATCATGGGCGCGTCGCTAGCCGGGTTGCTTGGTGCGGTTTTGGCCGCGCCGGTAGTGGCATCGATCAAACTAATTGGAACTTACGCCTGGCGCAAACTGCTTGATCTGCCGCCCTTTCCCGAGCAACCGCCGCCCACCGTGGTGACGACAAAGCCGCCGGCGCTGTGGCTGCGCGCCCGGCGGTGGCTGCCAGCGTCGAATCAAAAGAAAAAGCTGAAGTGAGGCTAGGGTGATCAATCAGACACGCTTTGCCAACCTGTGGCAGCGGTTAGATGGTCGGGGGGATACGAGTGTCTTGTTGGCTGCTCTGCTGACGGCCTATGCCGATCCGTCGCGTGCCTATCACAACCTTGCTCATCTGCAAGATTGCTTGGCCCAGTTTGACGCAGCACGGGATGAGGCGCAACACCCCGACGCAGTGGAAATGGCGATCTGGTTTCACGATGCCGTCTATGATCCACGCGCGACGGATAACGAAAAACAGAGCGCAGCCTGGGCGATCCAGGCGCTGACGGCTGGTAGTATTGAACCAACGACAGTGCAGCACATTGCCGAGCTTGTATTGAGCACCCAGCATAAAGCAGTACCAACAGACCAGGATGCGGCGCTATTGGCCGATGTCGATCTATCAATTCTGGGCCGTGCGCCGGCCATTTTCGACGCCTATGACCGCCAGATTCGCAACGAATATCACTGGGTGCCGGAGCACCAGTACTGTACACGGCGCGCGCAGGTGCTGGCCGGGTTTCTAGCCCGCCCAAGGCTCTACCAGACTAAACATTTTTACGCCCAATATGAAAAGCAAGCCAGGGAAAATCTGGCCCGCGCCATTGACCGATTGGCAACCTGGATGATTGTCTATTGCTGATCGATGATTACGTCGAGGAAATCGCGCGTTATCGCGTGGTGGGATATATGGGCCATCTTTGAAATGCAACATTTGAAACGGAGCAACAACCTAGATAAGCGAAACAGAAGCAAAGTGGCAGTCGATCATTGATCTGATTATCCCCATACTACCGCCACAAGTGCTTATCCTGCGCAACGATGACACCTGGCGCCTACCATGCATGCGAGTTGATCAGCAATGGCCCCACCTATTGGTTTTTAGCTTGTGTCAGTTATCAAGCCATCCTCAACCACACGGAGCCGGCCATGAAATTTGAAATGGCCTGGGCCATGCCTTTCTGGTTTGGGAAGATTTTAGATTCGCTGCAAAAGTAGGCATCGATAGGCGGTAGGGGACGCTTATTTGGCAATTCGCGTGCAACAGACGTATGATAAAGTGGACCACCGCGCGAGGTTTAAAGGAAGATCTGATGAGAACAGTGTTAAAGCTTGAAGAAGTCGCTGCGCTTGGGCTTGCCTTCTACCTGTTTTTGGGGCTAGAATATGCTTGGTGGTGGTTTTTTGTACTATTGCTAGCACCAGATTTGAGCATGATCAGCTATCTTGCCGGCCCAAAGATCGGCGCGCTGACCTATAACGTGGCTCACCACAAAGGGATTGCCATTCTGATTTATATTGTAGGTGCCTATTTTAACAATCAACTGCTTCAACTGATCGGACTAATTCTATTTGGCCATTCCAGCATGGATCGAGCGCTCGGTTATGGGCTGAAATATCCCGATTCGTTCCAACACACGCATTTGGGGATGATCGGCAAACAGGCAGCCAATTAATCAGCAGTCTACAATTCAAGTATTGTACGAATAAGGATTTCGAAGTTCTCAGCCGTTAATGGACAATCAACCAGGTCTTCAAGTTGCCTGGTCGTGAGCTTTAGACTGTCCTGGATGCTCTTGATAAAACCGGTGCTCAATGACCCCGCCCCCCCGTGTTGATTGGGCATCGTGACTCGCAGTTGTTTCTTGCCGTCAAGATAATACCAATAAATCGGGTGTGGCGAACGTTTCGCTTGCCCTGGCTCTAAGCTAAGTTTCCCAATCACTTTCAATGAATCTTTATGGGAGAAATTTCGCCACTTCATTGCGATAGCTCAATTTTGCTAATGAGACGGTTTAAAATACGCAACCAGCTTTGCGGCAGATAGCCAAGCGCGCCGATGTCCTCAGCCACAAGTTCATCGTACAAATCAAGCATGCTATGCTTCAAGGCCAATAACGCTTCTGAAACTGTCTTGCCTTCACCGAAGAGTTCGAGTTCAGGTAAACGAGCGACGATATTGACTTCTTCAGGATACTCTTCGATCAAGACAAGAACCGGCTCACGCAATGTATATGCATCATCACCCAAATCATAAATTTGGGTTGTCCATTTGACTGGCCGCATGCGTGCTTCTGTGCGCAGCAAATCCGTCTGATTGACAAGAGATTCCACTGTAGCCGATAATGCAGCTATGGTAACCAACGGACCATTCATCATTCCACCGCCTTTAGCGCGAGTTGGATCAGGTAGGTCAAATCGTACTATTATAAGTAGAGCGTAATCGTCGCGCGTAAGCCCATGGGGTTTGGCACGCCGCACTCGATCGCAGCCGTCACATCTAAACCCCAAGGGTTTTGTCGTCATCCATTGCGGTCTACTGATAATTTATTCTAACACAGCCTAACAGCTGTCATCAATTGCTCGGATTAGAAAATCAACCATGAATAACCAACTCTATCCTCTTACTTTTACCCCAATCTTTAAAGACTACCCCTGGGGCGGGCGCAAGCTGGGCGAAATTCTCGGGCGCGCCATCCCTGCTGGCATCGTGGCGGAAAGCTGGGAGATTGCCGCTCACCCCAACGGTTCCAGCACCGTGAGCAATGGCCCCTTGGCCGGATTGACCTTGCCCCAAGTGCAAGAGAAACTGGGGCTAGCCCTGGTCGGCAGCCGCAACGAAGCCGCGCTCGCGGCCGGCAAATTCCCGCTGCTGATCAAGTTTCTGGATGCCAACCAATGGCTTTCGGTGCAGGTACACCCGAACGACGCGTACGCCCTCGCCCACGGTGGCGATTGGGGCAAAACAGAAATGTGGGTCTTCGTGCATACTGAACCTGGCTCGGAAGTGATCTTTGGCTTCAAACCGGGTGTCACACGCGCCAGCTTTGCCCAGGCAGTGGCCGAGGGCAAGACAAGCGAACTGCTCCATCATCTGCCCGTCAAAACCGGTGATGTCGTCTTTGTCCCCGCCGGCGCGATCCATGCCCTGGGTCCTGGCGGCTTAATTGCGGAGATCCAACAAAACAGCGATGTGACCTATCGCATTGATGACTGGGGGCGTCCGCGTCCCTTGCACATTCCACAGGCGCTGGACGTGTTGGACTTCAACCTGATTGAGCCGCAGTCATTCCAACCCACAGTTCTACTCGACGATGAAGGCTTGTTGGTCGAGCAGATCGGTCAATCGCCCTACTTCGAAACCGAGCGCCTGACCATGCCCGAAGGCAACCGCTTCTTTGGTCTGTGCGATGGCGAAACGTTTGAACTCTGGTGCGTGTTACAGGGCAAAATAACGCTCGAATGGGATGGTGAACCGCTGGAGCTTTCCGCCGTCAACTGGGCGCTCCTTCCCGCCGACCTGGGTGAATTCGAAGTAACGACGGAAGAAGATAGCGTGCTTCTGCGCGTCTTTGTGCCAGAGGAAGCGGAGTAGAGCGGGGGAGACGAACGACAAATTTTACGATCTTACATTACCAAACTACTTTGACAAACCGCGAAGCGCCAATCACAAGGTCAGAGGTAATGATGGGAACGCCCAGGTAAGAAGCTGTGCCTACAATCATACGATCATGTAATTCAGGCACGTCAGTGACTAGCGCAGCAGCCAGAACTACGTTGGCATCGACAGGAACTATTGTATAGTTCTGGCTGCTTTGGACGACGCGAATTAATTCCGCTAAATTGAGTGTAATTCGTTTTGCTTCCGCTGAGTAGAGGATTTCCATCAACGAAATGCCAGAGATGTAGATACGGTGCAAACCTTGGTCTGCTTGGTTAAGAATGCGCTTTGCCTCAACGCCTAATTTGGGGTGTTTGTTAAGGTGACGAATCAGCGCAACAGTATCAGCTAGATATTCCATTAATGAGCCACCAGCGCTTGTTGGGACAATTTCTGGCGCAGTTCGCGAAGCTCCATATCATCCATATCGAAACCAGCTTCCGCCCACAAACCACCCAATACGGCCATAGTAGCAGTCTGAGTTTGATACTTGTATTGCAAGTAAGCTAAGAAGATCTCAAGTTCATCTAGCGCATCCGCGGGCAAGGCAGCAACTGCGCTGGTCAACTTTGGATAAATAGTTGGTGATGTTTTCATTCTGATTTTACCTTCGTATCGAAAGAACATGCGGCTGCCACTCCTATTCATTATCTCATTTGCTGTGCGCTTTTCAAAAATTCCGCATTGGACGCGGATAAGCGCGGATTTGACGAGTAGGGAAAGCAAAAATCTGCGTTTATCCAATTCTTACACGACTAAGTAATCACTAGCCCATGTTGCTTTTTCTCTCTAAATTTCTCCCGCTTTTTATTTACCCACTCGGTTTGGCCTGCGTATTTTTGGGGCTGGCGCTGATTCTCCGTCGCCGCCGCAGTTGGCAAACAACCGCGCTTGTCTGTGCCTTCCTTTTGCTTTGGCTGGGCGGCAACCGGTTTGTGATGATGGCGTTGGTGCAATCGCTAGAGCGACAATATCTGGCCCCGGCGCAATTGCCGGACAATAGTGTTGTCGTCGTCTTGGGCGGCGGCACGCGATCAGCCGCGTATCCGCGCCCGATCGGCGAGATCAATGAGGCCGGCGACCGGCTGATCTATGCGGCCTGGCTTTACAAAGAGGGCAAGGCCGCGCATCTGTTGCTCAGTGGTGGCAACGCGCCCTGGAGTGGCTCCAAGCAGCCGCCCGAAGCGGAGGTGATGGCATCACTTTTAGAATTGATGGGCGTACCGCGCACAGCGCTGTGGTTGGAAGGCGGTTCGGTCAACACCCAGGGCAATGCGTTGGAAACCCGCGCCCTGCTCGAACGCGAAGGCGTCCATGCGATTATCCTGGTGACGTCGGCGATGCATATGCCGCGTTCGGTGCGTCTCTTCCAGCACCAAGGCTTGACCGTAATCCCGGCGCCCACCGATTTTATGGTCACCGATGAGGATTGGGCCTATTACACGCAGCCATCGCTGCCGATCCAGTTGATGAATTTGCTGCCCAACGCTGATGATCTGGTGGTGACGTCGCGCGCGATCAAAGAGCATATGGGCGCGCTCTTCTATACGGTGCGTGGTTGGCGCTAGCGGGCAGGCAGCAGATGAGCCGCACTCTTTCGACCGAGCAACTGCTGGCGGAAATTTTTGCCGATCTGGCTCATCCGCTGGCTGATCGAATGGCGGAGTGGATCAGCGCCTCCAAACGGTTTCGCAGCTTCGTCGAAAGCTATCGCACGAAGATTCGATCCAAAATTCGCCCGATGCACGACGCCGAAGGGCTGCTCGATCTGGCCTTTGAATTGGAAACCGCCTATTGGTTGCTGCAAGAAAGTCGCTTTAGCCTCACCTACGAACAACCGGGCACGCGCACCGTCCGCAGTCCGGATTTCCTCGTCGCCTTTACAACCCAATTGACCTTCGGCGTCGAAGTGACGCGCATGCGCGCAGCCAGTCGAACGCCCGACCAACCCACATCGGACGCCGCTGTCAGCAGCACGAGCCACGAACGTGATCAAGGCCGGTTGCTCAACATTATCAACAGCAAGTTGGGCCAAACTGTGACCGGTAGCCCGAATCTGCTGCTGATTGGGGTAGAGCCAGATCTTGTAGATAGCCTTGACGTTGGTGCGGTCATGACCCAACTGAAGCGGCGCGCCGACGCCAAGGATAGCCTGCTTTTTAGCCGCAGCGGGTTGCGCGATGCCGCCGATTATTTTCGTCACTATCAACGTTTAAGTGGCATTTTACTGCGCAGCACGCAGAGCCAGGCGGGGATCAGCCCTGCTAGTCTATGGACTAACAAAGAGGCCAGGCATCCGTTGCCAACTAATATGCAGACAATTCTCAAGCGATGAAAGGAACGCACAAAGTGCGCGCTGGCCTTGGTCGCTCGCTCGATTTTCACCTAAGTTATGGTATAATGGAGATGCTACAAAGCGTGGCGAGCACAGAGGAGTAACTGGAGTAACTGGTGAAACTGACTGACGTCGTGGATCAACTTGTGATTGATCCACGTAAATTGACTGAATATGCCTTGAGCTATACCTCTAAACAAGGGAAAGATAAAGCGTTGGTTTTTGAACAAGTGTTGGGATTTACGCTGGAAAATTATCAGGGGTTACTCCGCCAGTTGGAAACAAATTGTCTCGGCGCAGATGCAAAACTCTATCGAGCAATTGAGCAAGGTGTGCTTTATCAAGTAGATATTGTCATGGAGGGTAAAGACAATCGCCAAGCCGTTGTGCGCACTGGTTGGATTGTAAAACCAGGGACCCGTGTTGCACGGCTTACCACTGTTTATGTGCTAGGGAGATAGTAGCTATGTCAGAATTACTGCCAGAATTATTTGATGTGATTGAGATCATTGTTGATCTACCCAGCGAAAACCTACGCGCCGGTATGCGCGGTACAATTATAGAAGATTTTTCTGATGGTGCTTATTTAGTTGAGTTTGCCAACGAACATGGCGAAACACTAGAAATGCCGGCATTAAAAACGACTCAATTTATCGTAGTATGGCGCAACGCTACACTCAAGCCTGTGCCGCTTGCCGAACAAGCAGCCGCCTTAGTGGCCCACTTGCCCGATGCAACGGCGCATCAAGTATTGGACTTTGCCCGCTTCCTGGCAGTTCGATCACAGCCGCCTATCGCCCAGAATCGCGCATCAAGCGCCGTTGAACAACCTGTATTTGCCTAAGATGACAAAAACAAATTTCAAACATCGCGGTCCAACCGCAAAATCACAAAAATATTCAGCGCAGCCAGATGCGCCCAACGAAACCGGCACCATCATTAAAGATTGGGGCGGCAAGTTGAGCGTGGCCTTGACCATGCCCAATACCTATTATGTAGGTATGAGCAGCCTGGCCCTACAAGTGCTCTATGCCACCTTTAACAGTCGAGCGGATGTGGTCTGCGAGCGCATTTTTTGGGAAAAGGCCTTTTTGCAAAAGGGCGCCGAGCAGGCGCGTAAGCCCTTGCTCTCGCTGGAAAACGAACAGCCGGCGACTGAATTCGACATTTGGGCCTTCACGATCTCCTGGGAGATGGATTACTTCAATGTCGTTGAGCTGTTGCGTCAGGCTGGCATTCCGCCCTTAGCCGCCGATCGCCAGACGACGAAGCAGTGGGATGGACGCGCCTGGCCCTTGTTGATCGCTGGTGGCCCCGGCGTGACGATGAACCCGGAGCCGATTGCCCCTTTCTTCGACGCCATTCTGATCGGCGAGGGCGAAGAGGCCGTGCCGCACCTGATCGATTTGTGCCAGGCCGGTTTAGCCGAAGATCGCGCCGCGGTATTGACCAAGTTAGATCAAACGCCCGGTTGGTATCTGCCCAGCTTGCGCCCTTCCAATCGCAACCACGAACGCTTTCGTAAAGTGGAGCGGCTATGGGTGCGCAATTTGCCCGCCTTTAACACAAGTAGCACCCTGTACACACCCGACACCGAATTCAGCCGCATGCATCTGATGGAGATTGCGCGTGGTTGTGGCCGCGGCTGTCGCTTCTGCCTGGCCGGCTATGTCTACCGCCCAGCGCGTGAACAACCGCTTGACCACTTACTAACCTCGGCAGAACAGGCGATTGCGCAGGGTCATACGAAGATTGGCCTGGTCAGCGCAGCGGTGAGCGACCACACGCAGATCGACGAATTGGCCACCGAATTACAGCGCATGGGCGCCACCCTTAGCGCCAGCTCGATGCGCATGGACCCGATCAGTGTGCCGTTGATCAAGGCGTTGGCGCAAACGGGCGCCCAAAACTTGACCGTTGCGCCGGAAGCTGGCAGCCAACGGCTGCGCAACGTGATCAACAAAACGCAGACCGAAGCGCAGATGATGCGCGCCATTTCTCTAGCGCAGGAATTCAACTTCCCACAGATCAAGCTCTATTTTATGGTCGGCCATCCCACCGAAACCGATGATGATATTCAAGCGCTGATCGACTTTACGCTGGAGGCACGCAAACATTTCAAACGGCGCATTGCGATCAATGCCACACCCTTTGTGCCCAAGGCGCACACCCCATTCCAATGGGAAGGCATG